>PEAL01000085.1 GCA_002753725.1 Deltaproteobacteria bacterium | reverse complement strand
TATTCCTGAAAGCTCTCCGGTTTCATTCTTACTCAAGGAAAAATCAATGTCTGTAACAGCTCCCTGAACCAAAACATTTTCAGCATCACTGAAATGTCTTCCATTGGGGTAGACTTGATAGGGATAATCCATTGACCAGAGTTCTATTCGATAATCTATTGCTGTCTCTAAATTGGTAATTGTATAGGACAGAGGTTTGCCATCACCGGTTAGGCGGATCATATGGCCATTTTGGATGGATTGCGCCCAGGCATTGATTTGAACACTTTTTCCAGTTTCCAATCCATAGACGATCCCGGAAATAAGATATTCCGGTCGTTCCAGTTCAATGATGAGATCGGTAACATCTCCATGAATACCAATATTCTTGAGGGTTTTATCTGAAAAGCCTGCTGCACTCACAGAAATTTCATACGTGCCTTTTGCCAGGCCGGTGAGAATAAAATTATCGGTTTCACCTCCTGAAAAACTGGTGGTTTCTGCCCAGGTACCTGAACCCGACGACCATGCTTGAATAAAAGCATCGGAAACAGGCTGATTGTTATAAACAATCGTTCCTTTTAGCTGGTACCCCTTAATGAGAATAAGCTCTCGCTCAATGGTTGGTGAACAGCACACAGGTTGTGCGGTTTCCCAGGACAATTGCCAATCATGGATGGATGATGCCCCATAATAGGCAGGAATGAACTGGGGGTGATGAATCGATATAATATAATCGCATATATCGGCTCGTAAACCTGTCATTTCAAAACGACCATTGGCATCAAGGGGAACCTCACCGCCGGTTTGCGTACTGTCAGACCAGATATTCACAAATAATCCCATTGGGCCGGGCGTGTTTTTGTTTTCTTCATAAACAATCCCACGAATCACTGCCCCCGGGTCCAATTGAAAATCAATTCCGGTGACATTCTCGAGGCTTAAATCAATCCGCATGGCAGTATCGATGCTTCGGGATGCAGGATAATAATACACAGGATAATAATCTGGAAATACCGCCACGATATAATCAGACTGAAGTTGTAAATTGGCAAGGGTATATTGACCATTCACGTTTGTCACTGTCTGAGCGTATGCTGTAAAGGCAAACGCTTCAGACCATGCCCGGACAGGAATATTTTGCATGACCATGCCGTTTTCATCGCGAACCACGCCTTTAATAGACAAGCCTTTGTGAAATTCAAAATCAATGCCCTGGCTGTCAATGACAACTGGCGTTGCCATATCCAATTGATTGACCTGATTGTACATCATTATTGGATAGTCTGGCGGGTTGACCTGAACGCGATAGGTCACATCCCCTGAAAGACTTTCGGCCCGAAGGCATTTGATTTGATAATCCCCATTGTCATCGGTATAGGTGCCGTTGCCTATCTCCAACAGATCAGACCAGGCATTTACCCAAACATTTGCCAGAGGTTCACCGGTATCATTTTTTACATGACCGTCAAGGGTTCCTCCAGAATCAATAATAATATCTATCCGTTGCGTCAATGGCGTGGCCGATGATACTGGTGTGGCCGTTCGCCAGGTTCGGGCGCTTCGGACAGGCAAATCAAAACCAATGGCTTGATCAGGTTCCATGTAATAGAAAAATTCGCATCCACAAGTTGTTGACCATGCTGACACCCGGTAATCATCTGAGGGCAATAAGCCCAGAAGTGTATAATACCCATTTTCATCGGTCATCTGTGATCGACCCATATTTAGTTTTTCTGAAAAAACACTCACCTGAACACGTGTTCCAACCGGATTGAATCTGCCATCGTGAACCCGCCCTTTGATGCCACTTTTGGGTGCAGCAATCATCAGAAAGTCAATATTTTCAAGATTGCTATTTCGAGTGGTCAGCGATGTGGCTGAATTCATGGTAATTTGTCCATCATAATACATGGGCAGATATTGTTCTGGATGATCCGGCCAGACAGAAACGCGCCACCCATCGGCCACTGGAAGTCCTGTAAACGTGTAGGCCCCCAATGCGTTTGTTTGGGTTTCCATAAACAGTCGGTCATCTTGCCAGAGTTCCACTTGAATGTTTGATAGTTCCGAACCTGTTGTATCATCTGTAACTGTCCCTTGAATCATGCGGCCCAAAACATGGATATATTGTTTTTTTCCAATAAATGATGAAGATTCATCGATCATTGCGGTCAAACTGACCGTATACAGGCCTGGGGTTGTGTAGAGATGCGCAGGTTGTTCATCTGTCGATGTCTGACTGTCACCAAATGTCCATTCCCATTGATCTACATTATTTAAAACACTCAAATTGACAAATGAAACAGAAAGAGGCGCTAGGCCTGTACGAATGGGAGCGGAAAAATCCACATTTGCTGATAACACATTGATGACATTGGTTTTAATTGTTTGCGACTGTCCGCCTTTTCCTGAAACAGTGAGAGAAACACTGTACTGTCCGGCATTCATGTAGGCGTGTTTAGGATGGTGTGCCGTGCTATGAAAGCCATCACCAAAATCCCATTCCCATTGAGTGATTTGCCCCCTGGATTGATCCTGAAACTGAATATTCAAAGGCACTTGACCGGTCGTTAAATCATAAGAAAATGATGCCACAGGTTCAGGCACATAGCGAAATAATGGCCGAATCGTATGAACAGTTTCCAGGGGTGAAAACGTGTACCATTCAACAGGGCCAACAGAAATACCATCCACCTGAACATCCTCAATGGCATAGGTTTCATTGGGGATAATATGAAAAACGGGCTGATCCCCTGAAGTTATTGGGATCACCCCATAAGGTTCAATGCTGCCGCCATTGGTTGATAAGGTTGTTATTGTACATACTGAACTTTCTGCAAAACGGGCAGATATGGTATGCGGTTCAGTTACACTCCAAAACGTATATGTCGGTATTGGTCCGGCAGATATACCATCAATCCAGACATCATCAATACGATAGCCTGTATCTGGATCAATACGAAAATGAATCCACTGACCTTTTTTCACTTTTGCCGGATGACCGGGTATGATTTGACCATGAATTCTATGCTGAACCGTAATCGTTACTTTATCCACCAAAAGAACAAAGGATGTCACTCCTGTCAGCCCCGTGCTATCGGTTGCCAGAACAGTAACAGTAACAGATCCATACTGATTGTATGCCGGCATGATGGTCAAAGAATACTCCATAAACGTTTCGCCAGGTAAGTCTACATTGATCTGATCTGAGGTTTGATCCTGGAAAAGTACCATTTGTGAGGGTGCTACCGTCTGATTGGTTGAGAAAACGTTCAATGTCAATGGCCCGCCTTCAGCATCAAACACCTGAAACGATATGGGTGGGGTTTGTGTATTTCCATAGGTCAACAGATCATCGATGGCTGATAGTTGCGGTGGATCTTCCACAGGCGTAACCGCAACAGAAAAGGATTGAACCGCAGCAACTGAATCATTTTCACCGCCATCCTGAACAGAAATCGTCACCATTCCAGACGTGAGAACACCTTCTTTGGGAATCCAGGAAATAATGCCCAGAGTGGAAATGGTCATGCCTTCAGGTTCGTTCTGCAATTGAAAAAAGATATCCGCGCCATTGACCCCATCATCTGGATCGGAAACTGTGACCGTGTAAGCATACAAGATATCCTCAATCCCTGTTTCAATGGGTAATGAAGTAATTTGGGGCGAATCATTCACCGGAATGATCGTAATTGTAAAATATTTGGGTTCAGTAACCGCATTGTTGGCATCAGTAATATGAAATGAAAAAACATCCATGACAGATTCTCCGCCATCATGGTGATAGCTGATACGCCCATTGTCGATATTCCCTTGAATCAAGGTCACACCTGATGCAAGGGGAATGGCATCAATCAACAATGTACCATGCTCAGGTAAGCCATCAATGGTGTAGAACAATCCCTCATCAGGATCATCCGGGTCTGTGGCTGACAGATGGGCATTGGTCAATGTAATACTGTCACCTTCATTAATGGTTACGCCGGTGTTGACAGGTAAATGAGGGGCATCATTCACTTTAACAATATGAATAATACGTTCAACTTCCTGGCTGCTTTGCGTCCCTCCGCCATCATTGACAGAAAAAGTGATCCGACGATCATGGTTTTGCGGGTCATCGCTGAGATTGAAATATTGCACCAACCGAAGGGCCGCCTGATAATTCAGTAAGGTATCGTTCCCTGTCAGGATCATAACAGAGGTGCCTGTTATCATTTCTCCGCTGATAATATTTCCTGTGGTTGCATTTTCAGGAAAAATCAGCACGTCCTCGCTCTGAACGTAGCCATCGGCAATCATGATGGTGGCTCTGGAAATGGTTGTATTGTCCACATCTTCAATTTGGATGTTATTGGCAATCGTCAGAGACGTGTTTTCCGAATAATCAAGAGCGCCACCACCACCGGTTAATACCGGAGGATCGTTGACAGGGATAACCTGAATGGTTTGAGTCACCGGTGTGCTTTCAGCCGTTCCATCAGAAATGATCCATTGGATGCTTCTGGCATGATTTTCTGGATTTTCATTATCATTGATATAAGCAATTTTCGATAATACCGTTTGGTAGTTCGCCTGTGTTTCAACACCGGAAAACGTCAATATGCCGGTATCAATATTCCAGGTTCCTTGGATGTCACCGGTGATGGTATAGACAAGATGGTCTTCACCCGCCGTATATGTATTCTTGATAAATTGAACCACCGCACTGGAAAAGGTTGTATTATCGGGATCAACCAGTTGAATGGCACTGTTCAAGACGTGATTGCCTTCATTTTCTGTATATTGAAAGCTCGTTTGCGCAAGATTGATCACAGGCGGATCGTTGACCGGTATGATTGTGATGGTTTCGGTTATGGCAAGACTTTCATCAACACCATCATGAATGCGGATGGTCAGAGTTCGAAGGCTGTCATCTGGATGATCACTGATATTTTCATAAGTGGTTTTTGACAGTGCAGAAATAAATTGATCAATGGTGTCTGGTCCTGTGAGCGTGAATTCTCCGGTTTCGGCATTGAATACCCCTGTGATATTTCCCACAGGTGTCAGAGACAAAATATCTTCATCTGCCTGATAATTTTGAACGATTGTGATTACTGCCTTTGTCATTGTTAAAGAATCTGGATCGGAAATGCCAAGGGATCGATTAAAAACAAGCTGACTGTTTTCTGTATATGAATAGCTTTTGGCTCCGCTCAGCACCGGTCGATCATTGACCGGTATAATTTGAAGCGTACCGGTGATCATGTTGCTTTCAAGACTGCCATCGGTGAGGGTCACCGACACTGTTCGAAGATTGGTTTTGGGATTGTCGCTCAGATTTTCATATTGAACAGCATTCAAGGCTTTTTGATAGGATGTTGGACTGGCTAAACCGCTTAACTGTAATTGTCCGATGTCTGAATTCCAGGAGGATGTTATCAAAACTGTGTTTTCAAAAGACAATCGATCCTCATCACTGTGATATCCTCCGGTCAATGTCATGGTTGCACCAGCAATAAGCGGGTTATCAACATCAGATGCTTGAATAGTGTAAAATACCGGCCCCATATGATTTTCTGTAATGGATTCGGTCGTACTGCCACCGCTTAACACCGGTGCATCATTGATGGGAATGAGTGTCAGGGTTTGCAGGACAGGAGTACTGGCATCGGTATCATCCCAGGCCTGATATCTCATTTGACGATTCAATGGTCTGGGATAATCACTGTAATTTTCATACGTCAGAGTATGAACAATATCAATATAATCGGATAATGGACGGGCACCCGTGAGTGACAATGTACCAGAATCAGCGTTCCATGTTGATTGGATCATGGCTGAAAAATCAACCGATAGTCGATCCTGAGTGCTTGTATAATTGTCGGTAATTTGAATGGTTAGTTGTGTCGTGGTCAGGCTGTCAATATCAGTCATGGAAAAGCTTTGCGCGATGGGCATGGCGCCTGTATTTTCTGTATATGTATGGCTTTCATCGATGGATACCACAGGGGCATCGTTAACCGGTATGATTTGAACCGTTCGTGTAATGGATTGACTCCATGCCTGACCATCAAAAATTTTGAAGCTAACGGAACGTAGATGAAGGGATGGATTGTCACTGAGATTTTTATAGTGTATCTGGTTAAAGGCCTGACGATAAATGAACAGGGTATCCGCACCGGTCAGGGTGAGTGTACCGCTTTGCGCATTCCAGGTACTGCTGATTGTACCAACAGGCAAGAAGGACAACTGGTCTTCTATGGGGCTGTAACCCTTGGAAATTTGAGCAACCAACTGCTGAAGGTGTTCATTATCTAAATCTGAAATGGTCAAGGCATCAGCCATAGAAACGGTTGAATTTTCTGTATAGGGTAGGGTCAATGTATCGGCCAACAATACCGGAGGATCATTAATTGGAACCACTTTTATCGTTTGATAAATCACTTCAGAGGAATCCTGACCATCATTGACAATAAATGCAATGAGACGATTATCCGATGTCGGATCATCACTGGTATTGTGATATTCAACGGTATTAAGGGCGGCCTGATACCAGGCTTTGGGACGATCTCCAGAGATATCCAATACACCACTTTCAGGGAACCATCGGCTATAACTTCCACTGATTCCCAGGGATAGAATATCCGCACCTTTTTGAAATCCATCAAAAATATATATTGTTGCACTGATCAGATTGATATCATCCATATC
Organism: Deltaproteobacteria bacterium; assembly: GCA_002753725.1. GTDB lineage: Bacteria > Desulfobacterota > Desulfobacteria > Desulfobacterales > Magnetomoraceae > Magnetomorum. The sequence goes on along the minus strand of PEAL01000085.1, from coordinate 10,625 downwards.
AACAATGGAAATATCATTGGCTACAATAAGAGGGGCGTTGTTTTCAGTATATGTTACCGAACTGCCTGCACCTGTGACAACAGGATGATCGTTTACAGGTTCAACAAACAGGGTTTGTGTGATGGCTGAACTTTGAGCGGAGCCATCGGAGATAACCATACGTACCAGACGAGTGTAAGTGCTTGGAGTATCACTGGTATTTTTATATTGAATGGATTTCAAGGCGATTTGATAGTGTGCCAGACTCGCTGCTCCTGAAAGCGACAACGTGCCAGTAGCGGTTTGCCACAGAGAGGTAATACTGCCCATATTGGAAAAAACAAGCATGTCTTCGGTGGATTGATACCCTTCAACAAAATTGATAACAGCATTTGCAAGCTGTGCATTATCCGGATCAATCACCAATATATCGGGTGCGATGGCGATGGGGGTATTTTCACTGCATGTAATGATTTTCGTTGTGGCTGAAAGCACTGGTGGATCGTTGATTGCTGTCAAGGTCAGACTTTGTGTCATCACTGCACTGTTAGTATCACCATCATTGATTGTCATTGAAAACGTCCGAGGCAAAGGAGAGGGATCATCACTGGTGTTTGAATAGGTGATGGATTGAAAAGCAGCCTGATAGGCTGAAAGGGTATCCATCCCCGTCAATTGAAGGGTTCCGGTTTCTGAAAAAAACAGCCCGGATATGCGTTCAGTTGCTTCAAAAAATAAAATATCCGCACCTGACTGATAATTTTCGGAAATAACCACTGTTGCATTTTCAAGATGAGTATCGTCCACATCTTGAAGCACAGGAGCAGGAATAAGTATTTTAGGGGAATCTCCTTCAGTGTAAGCAATCGCATTTCCCACGCTGCTGAAAACAGGCGCATCATTGACCGGATGAATCGTCGTGGTAAAGGTGCTGGTGTCTATCAGCCCGTTTCCATCGATTGCTGAAACCGTTATCGTCACGATGCCATTTTGATCGTGTTTTGGGAGTAAAAACAATTGCACGGCTTCTTGTATACCGCCAGCGGTATTAATTACTTGCGTTGCACCACCTGTGCAAACAGTGTCAAAACAGATCGTGACATGATCGGCATCCGCAGGTATTAAATCAGCGTTTCCTGTTTGAATGGATAATGTCAAGGGTCCAGGTTCATGGGTTCGAATGGTGAATGGGATTGAAGATGTCAGGATATCTTCATTGGTTTCTTGTGAACCAATGGCTGAAATTTCCGGTGAGGATGATACCCTCAACAAAAAGGTTTCAACGGTTTCCAGGCCTCCAGCATCGATTGCCGTAATTTGTATGGATGTATTGCCCATAATGACAGGTGTCAGTTTCAATGTAAATGTTTTCGGGGTATCGGTTGCAACAAAGGATGCATTCCGGCCATTATTGCCAACGGCAATATGTTCATCTGTGTTGGGGACAACATCACTCAAGCTTGAGCCTACAACGATTGATACGGATTCACCAATAGAATCTGATACCGTAAAACTGGTGGAATACACAACATTGTCAATATCAAACGCCTGGGTTTCGATAGGGGTAATTGTTGGAGGAGTGTTGGGCAGGACTTGAAGCGTGAAAAATTCTGATGCTGTCAATTCTCCGGTACTGTTATCTTTAACTGTAATCTGGATCGTTGCTGTTCCTACACTGTTTCCTGGAAGAACGGTCAATGTCAAGTCCTGACTACCTTCAAGAACCACCAAGGAATAAGGCGAGTTGGATTGGTTAATTTTCAAATTATTATTGGTATTGGGAACAATAGATGTCGTTAAAGAGACAACAGAAACAAGCAAGGACTCTCCGTTTGAGTCTTCTACATGAAAGCCAAAGTCACGGGCAGTATTGACCGTGCCAATTTGATCATCAATGGGGTCAATGACCGGTGAATAATTGATGGTATTGACATCCACGCGAATCTGAGCGGTTTTTGTGTAGCCTGAATCTGAAACAGCTACAGTGACATAATAACTACCCGTTGAACTATTTGCGATTTGACCAGCATTGTTGACAGTCATTTTTCCGCTTGAAGCATCAATGGCAAAAGCGTAGTTGGTATTTCCTGACGTTAAGCGATAAGTCAAATCGTTGCCATCTGGATCTTGGGCAACAACAGTGGAAACCAATGTACCGAAAGGGACATATTTTCCCACAGAAAATGTCTGATTGCTGACTTGTGGTGCGTTATCATTAATATTAATCAAGTGGATCGTTAGTGTTGCAACATCTTCAAACTTGCCATCTGAAACAGCAACCGTGAGATACAAATAGCGGTTGGCCTCATAATTCAAATCCGTACTGTTTTTGATACGAATGGCCCCTGTCAGTCTGTCGATGGTCAATGCATTGCTTCCGCTCCCACCGACAATGCTGTAAGTCAAGGTATTGTAATCTGTATAAAAATCTGGATCGCTGGCCACAACCTGGAAGACCGTTGTTCCTGCTGCTGTATTTTCTGTCAGGTCAAAGGCTTGCGGCTGAATGAGCGGCGATTCATTGACATCGCCAATCATCATCGGAATTTTTGAGAATCCGCCACTGTCATAGACCGTCAGCGTGTATGTAAAACCAGGTTGAGAAGCTTCATAATCAATGGCAAACGTTTTCGATGCATTTAATCGATATTGGAGCCGATTTTCAATATAGTACGTATCAATATAAAAATGCGTATCTGTTATTTCATAAGGTGCTGCATTGGTTGAATAAATATAGGCCAGCGGTGTTCCCTGGGATGAATTTTCAGGAATGGTGTTAGCAGGACTGTTAATATATTGAATGGAAATCTTGTCGTGTTGCGCTGAAAAAGCAACAGGTAAGAAGATGGATACGAGAGAGATAATGGTTCCCAAAATAGTGAATTGATACTTTCTGTTCATAAAAGCCCCCTGTTCAAGGTTTTAATTTTTTTTGTTCATATCATGGTTAAGCAGTCGCATCAATGGATTAAAGCATAAGAATCACAATTTAGGAACCAAAATTTAATAACGTTCCCATTATGGCGTCCTCATTTGGGCAGCTATAATGGGAACGTTATTAAATGGTGATTCCATAAAAAAAACCCGCTTGTAAAAAACAAGCGGGTTTTATATCACTTTCAAAAAACCATAAAGGGATCTTTTTGAAAAGCTAAAAGGGATGAATCAGAAAGAAATAAGAAAATTAATAGCGCCGATCCATAGATGAACGTCGATTGTTGTTGCTATTGCTATTGTAAGAACGTTGATTTCGGTTATTATAACCGCCACCACCACCGCTGCCACCTCGATCATTACTTGGGCGGGGTTTTCGTCCTTTTGCCTCGTTAATTTTTAGACTGCGGCCCCCCAGATCGTAACCATCCAATTGTTCGATAGCTTTATCTGCGGCGTCTTCGTCCATTTCAACAAAGCCGAAACCTCTGAATTTTCCGGAAATTCGGTCTGTAATAAATTTAACCGAATGGACTTGACCATGCTTTTCAAACAGCTCTTCAATTTCCTGTTTGTTACTGCTAAAAGGAATGTTTCCCACATAAATTGTTTTCATATAAACAAATCTCCTATAAATAATGTTAGATAAACACAACCGGAACTGTTTGCGGCATGGTGCAGAAAGGCTCCTTTGCAAACGAGTAACCGGAAAAACTGATTCATCCTCGTTCTATCTTATTTCCCAAAAAAGACTATTGAGCTTAACTATCGAAAATTTCAATATAACTATTGATGGGTCGAACATACCATCCATTTACTTTTCTGAACACTCTCAAGAAAATGAATAACATTCAGTTCATTTTTCATCTTGAAGCCTGTTATATCAATAAAAATTAGGATATTCTTTTTCAAATAGAAAGACCTTCTCTATGAATTTAAATTATCATATATTGGTTGTTTCGAAATGAAATTAGGCATACTTATGTGTTCCTGGTAGGTTAAACAAATAATCTAACTTAGAAAATGTTTTTTTGGCTGGTTAAAAAAATATGATTCACAAAAAATCATCAGTGACTACTGTGCGCATCTTTATCAAGTATGGATTTTGATGTCAACTGAATTCAATAAAGAAATTTTTATTTTTATTTTTATGATCATCCAACGGTTGAGAATCAGTTTAATACGCATCAGTGATTGTACAAATGATTCGTTACTAAAAAAAAGGGTTCGTTGAACAATATTTTCATGGTATACTTAGGATACTATTTTAAAATTAACCCTATTGAAACATGAAAGATTTTATAAATGAAAGATTTTATAAATGAAAGACAAAATCAAACGTATTATACTAAAATGGCAAGAAAAAAAACATGATAATATTTTTTCGCGAAGATACAATTTTGTGTTTTCTGGGTGCATTCCCAAAAAGTATTTGGGAATGCGCACTATTGTCTCACAAGGAGTTTATTTATGTTAAAAAAAACTTGCATTTCTTATATGTTTGTTTTTAGTTTCACCTTATTTTGGTATTCATGCGCAACCCAATATGAATCGCCACAAACACTTCAGGCCCCCCCCTCAATGGCAGAATCTCAACCATCAGTGTTACCTCCCACAAGCCCGGTTTCCCCTCCCGTAAACACGCCTCTAAAAAAGGACGATCCCTTTAATGACTTGATTCAAAAGGCTCAAAAAGACCTGGATAAACATCAGTTTGTCAAAGCCCTTCAAACGGCCCAACAGGCTTTTGAACATGCGCAATCCAACTTCAAAATGAAATCTGAAGAACGAATGAATGCGCATCGTTTGCTCGCTGAAATTTATCAAAAACAAAAAAAATATCCGGCCGCTGAAAAGCATTATCAACAGGCGTATATGATTCAAAAAGATATGCTGGGGGATCGTCATAAACAAACATTGAACTTACTGGATCAGATGGGCCTGTTTTATTGCCAATGGGGAAAGACACAAAAAGCAGCACAGGCGTATCAAACATTGAATCAATTGTATCAGGAGATGTTTGGCAATAACCATCGAAAAACCTTATCTGTTGTTGACCGATTGGCGAAATTGTTTCTGGATTCTCAACAGTACACCAACGCCCGCCCTTATGCTGCTCAGGCATTGAAAATCTGTACAGAAATTTATGGAAACACGTCACTGTATACCATCGATGCAATGATTCAGGCTGGAAAGACTTATTATTATTGTAAATCCTATATTCGTGCGTTTAACACCTTTGATCATGTCTTATCGATCATTCAAGAAAAGGACACGATTCAATCCTCAAAAAAACTGGAAGTATATGAATTTCTCGCAGACTTGCATCAACTTCAGAAAAGATATCAGGATGCGGAAGACATGTACAAAAAAGCCATTGCCCTCAGTCAACAAATGCAGGGCCCTGAAAATAATATCCAGTTCATGATGAATCAAAAATTGACGGAATTATACAAAATTCAGGACCGATATCAAGAGGCCAAAACATCACTGGTACAGACCGTTCAATTGGCTGGCGCTATTTGGGGAGATAAACATCCAAAAACCATTGCATTGCAGGAAGATCTGGCAGAACTGTTATTTAAGCAAAAAGAATATGGCCGTGCTGCAGAAATACTTTCACAAGCACTTGAAAGCAGTAAGACATTATTTGGGGATCATCATGAAAAAACATTTGCCCTGTCCAAACGACTGGCAGAAATATTCATTGCACAGGCCCGATATCAGGAAGCGGAATCCTTGTATCGAAACAATTTGGCTGTTCAAAAAAAAATATTAACCGCTACGCGAGAAAATCTAAAACAATTGGCCCAGTTATTCAAAATGCAAAAAAATTGTTCAGGCGCTATTCCTCTGATGGATCAGGCCTTTCGTTTGAATGAAGCAACCCTTGGCCCAACCGATCCTGAAACATTGCAATCATTGATGGAATTGATTGGATGTATGGTTAAAAACAATCAACATGAGCAAGCCGTTGAAACATTGAAACGTATTGAAAAACCGCTTTATAAACAGCAATTTGAATTATCCCGCTCCCATCAAAACCTGACCCAAAGACCAGCAACAGCGGTCACCCTGACAAACAAGCAAGATGTAGAACTGAACACCCAAACATTTTGTCATGCCGTTTTATCCCTGACCCGATCCATGAGCAACCAGGAAGCGATCAGCTATGCAGCAGATGTGATGCTTCGATGGCAATATCTTACCACCTTTCCGGAACCCGGTCGGGTGGGATTGCCGGGGCATCAAGATATCAATACATTGTTTCAAATCCAGATGGCACTGTTGCCCTATCGTTTACCACGCAACAGCGCCTTTTTTCACATTTTACCTTATGATCATATTGATTTTTCTAACGCTCAAAAAACAGAAACACGATGGTTTGCCATGATGATCCTTTCCGAGGAGAACACGGATAATATGTTTTGTCAGGATTTAGGTCCCATTCAAGTCACAAAAAAGTTGACAAAGCAATTGATGAGCGAGAGCGATCCAAAGCAAATGTTTGATATCGAATCTCGCTTGTACCAGCATTTTTTTGGTATTTTTGAAGAAACCATTAAGGATATTCAATCCATCTACATTTCAGCCAGCGGTTATGCGCATCTCATTCCTTATTCCCGCCTCAGACTTAAAGATGGTCGCTTTTGGATTGAACGTCAGCAAATCTGTCGTGTCTTTTCTGCAATGGATTTTTTAAAGCAGGTATCACCGGTTTATACAGGATCTTTGCTGGCCATTGGTCAGATCAATTATGATGATTTTTTAGAGACTGACACGGGGACATTGAACGAAAAAGCACTTCATTCGTCAGAAAAGATTAACAACATCCCACTCCCCCAAACACAGCAGGTGAATTTTAAATATCGGGCACATCCGGATGAAACGCGGGTTATTGAAGAAATTATCAATATCTATGATGTCAGCCGAAAAACATCACCTGTATTTTGGTCCACTACCGAAGCCAATGAATCTGCTATCAAAAAGATGGCCTATCCTCCCCGAGTGCTTCATTTTTGTGCGGACTGTTTTTATCTGAATCCAAAAACCGATCCAGCGGTCAATATATCTGGCGCTCTGGTACTTGCCGGTGCCAATAAAGGCCTGATGAAACAAACCGGCCCTTCGGGTCAGGATGGTTTACTCCTGGATGCTGAAATTTTAGATTTGAATTTAAAGGGAACCGAGCTTGTTTATTTAGCAAAAAAATGCGATGGTTATCAGGATGGCACCGCTTTCAGTCCTTTTTTTCAGATGGCGGCTGCATTTCACATGGCGGGTTGCCGCTTTGTATTATCGCCTGTCTGGGCAGTCAAGCATGAAATGGCATCCCCTTTTATTATTCGTTTTTATGAAAACTGGTTGCGACAGTCAATCAGTAATCCATCAAAAGCCCTTAGAAAAACAAAACTTCAGCACATTGCAGAAAATAGTCCTCCCAATATTTGGGCCAGCTATGTGTTGATGGGATTTTAAGCATTACCAGATATGATGAATCAATCCCAGCAATTACGACTTATCCCAGCTATGTGTTGATGGGATTTTAAGCATTACCAGACAAGGAAAAAAGTCATGAAAAAATACACATTGATCATATTTGATTGCGACGGGGTTATGTTTGATACCCGCAGCGTGAATCGCCTCTATTATAACCACATGCTTTCGCATTTTCATCTACCGGAGATGACAGACGAACAATTTGAGTATTCTCATTCTCACTCCGTGTTTGATGCGGTGAGGTATCTGATGGCACCTCATCATATTCCTGAAACGGAAGTCATTACTTATTTAAAAAATATTAATTATTCAAAATATATATCACACATGATCATCAACCCTGAGTTAAAACCCCTGATAACCGCTATTCGGCCTCCCTGCCTGACAGCGATTGCCACCAATCGGTCTGATACCATGCCCAAAGTGCTGGAAAAGTTCGAACTCGAATCTTTTTTTGACAGGGTGATGACAACCTTAGATGTTGCAAAACCAAAGCCTGATCCTGAAATGATCATTGATATTATCAATCACTTTAACATTGCCCCCCATCATGTTTTATATATTGGTGATTCCCAGGTGGATGAGCAAGCTGCTATTCAAGCGAATGTTCCTTTTGCAGCATTTCAGAACAACTCGCTAAAAGCAGACTATCATATCAATGCGTTATTGGAGATTAACCCCCTTATTTCTGGATAAGGAGCATAAAACCATGAGCAAAAAAATGATTTATACCCATGAGCCAGCCTTTATCAATAGAACTGGGTAATGAAGGATGCCGAAAATTTGAACAGGAAAAAAGTCAAGGCTGAACAGGAGGAAATGAGAGCTGAACATGCAGAAATAATTGCAATTAACGAAAGAACGCGCGCTGATCTGGCAAAAAAAAAGAGCTGAAAAAGCGATTATGGAACTCGAACATCTCAAAAAAAAATATGAGTATTCTTAAATAATTATTAAAATTTTTTATGGGAATTAACCATGTCAACACGGGTCAGTGAAAAAAAACAAGAAAACCAAATTTTAAAAATTGCTCTTTTTGCAACCGGTTGTGCTGGTATTATTGCAGAATTTGTATTATCTACTTTAGCAACCTATTTATCAGGCAATGCTGTGTTTCAGTGGACGCTGGTCATGTCATTTATGCTGTTTGCCATGGGAGTGGGAAGCCGGTTAAGTCGGATTTTTCAACGGTATTTACTGGAATGGTTTATTGTTACAGAATTTTCTCTGTCTATTGCCTGCGCAACATCCGCCATTGTCGCTTATGGTTTGGCTGCTTTTATTCAACCAATTAACCTGGTTATTTATGTACAAGGTTTTATTGTTGGCGCTCTGATCGGTCTTGAAATTCCGCTGGTTATTCGTATTAACGAATCCTATGAGAACCTTCGCATTAATATCTCCAATGTTATGGAAAAAGATTATTATGGATCCTTGCTTGGAGGTATTCTTTTTGCTTTTATTGCCCTGCCATATTTAGGATTAACCTACACTCCCATCATTTTGGGAAGTATCAATTTTGCTGTTGCAACCCTTGTTTTATGGCGATTTATTCCTTTAATCAAAAATAAAGTCACATTTCAACTTTTATGGGCCAGTACCTTTTGCTTTTTTATTGGCGTATGTGTGCTTGCAAAGCCAATCATACAGTATGGTGAACAAAGCAAGTACAAAGATAAGGTTATTTTTTCTCAACAAACAGCCTATCAAAAAATAGTGATGACACAATGGCGCCAGTACAACTGGCTTTTTCTTAATGGTCAGGTGCAGTTCAGCAGTTTTGATGAAGAAAAATATCATGAACCACTGGTACATCCAGCTATGAAGCTGTCTGCATATCCCAAAAATATTTTAATTTTGGGGGGCGGAGATGGTGTCGCCGTTCGAGAGGTCTTAAAATCTTCTTTTGTTGAACACATTACATTAGTCGATCTTGATTCTGTCATGACAAATTTGGGAAAAACGCACCCTGTATTGACCCGAATCAATCAAAATTCACTAAACACACCCAAAATACAAATCATTCATCAAGATGCCATGACATATCTAAAAAATAATGATACACTCTTTGGTGTGATTATTATTGATTTGCCTGATCCAGATTCCATTGACTTGATGCATGTTTATTCATTGGATTTTTATCGGTTAATTGAAAAGCATTTGATACGAGGCGGTGCAATGGTCTCTCAGGCGACAAGTCCATACTTTTCAAAAAAAGCGTTTTTGTGTATATTAAAAACGATTCAGGCATCAGACCTGGTCACATTGCCCTATCATAATCATGTTCCAACCATGGGAGAATGGGGCTTTGTTTTAGGAATGCGCAAAATGGATATCTCGCCTGAGCAGTTGATGGAACGTGCTCGGAACATCCATTTTAATGATATTCCAACACGTTTTATCAATCAGAACGCAATGATGTCCATGACTTTTTTTGGAAAAGGTATTATAGATCAATTACAAACGGTTAACATTAATACGCATATTCAGCCCGTTTTACATCAGTATTATCTCTCTGGCAATTGGGGCGTTTATTAGCTGTTAATGGATATTATTATTATACCTACCAGATTTCCCAGGAGAACCATGATACCAACCATTCATCAATGCTGTCAAACGATGGATAAATATCATATGCCGGATCATATTCGCTCACATTCAATGCTTGTGGCGAAAATTACACGCTTAATCTCTACACAGCTCCTTCTTTCAGGTATTGATATCTCTGTTGAAAAGGCGGTGAGCGGCGCACTGATGCATGATATCGCTAAATTTTCATGTATTCACTCCCATGAAGATCATTGCATGAAAGGCAAAGAAATTTGTGTCAATGAAGGCTTTGATGAAATTTCGGATATTGTTAATGAACATGTTATTCTTAGACATGCGGTTACAGAAAATGATTTTAATGAAAAGGAAATCGTAAACTATGCTGATAAGCGGGTGTTGCACGATCAAATTGTTAGCCTTCAGGAACGAATGAATGATATCTTTATTCGGTATGGGCCGCGTTTTTTACATACGGATTTTGAACGATTGTTTCAAAAAAATTGTGATATTTGTCAGTATATTGAAAATAAATTGTTTGAAAAGCTGGATTTTTTGCCTCAGGATGTTCCTGAGCAGATTGTAAATATTTCATTATTTTGATTACTTTATTTTTTATCAAAAAGGAGGTTTTATGGCATTTAAAGTCAATGTGGACATTCGTA
>PEAL01000530.1 GCA_002753725.1 Deltaproteobacteria bacterium | reverse complement strand
GTATGCAATCCATTCTTAAAACAACTCCAGATCATGTAATGGCCAATTATTATGCGGGGTTGAGTTTATTTCAAATGAAACAGCATGAAAAAGCAATCGCTTATTTTTTGGGAGCCAGTCAAAAAAAGTCACCCATTAAAACCAATGCATGGTTTTATGCCGCATTATGCGAAATCAAAATCAAACGATATGACATTGCCAAGGATAAATTGACGTATGTGATTCAACATGATCAAACTGGCAAGTTAAAACCCATTGCGGAAAAATGGCTTGCTGCAATTGAAAGCAGAAAAGGCACCAGTAAAAGATACAGCTTGTCTTTATCAACAGGCTATTTATTTGATAACAATGTCATGCTTGAACCTAATGACGATGAAGACCGTTATTCTGATGAAAGTGATTCTGCGATTCAAATTCGTTTTAAAGGGAAGTATAATTTAATTCATACGTCTTCTTATCAAATGGGCATTGGTCTGTCACATTTTCAAGTGGCCTATTTTGATCTATCTGAATATAACCTTGCTCATACACAAGGCGCTTTATATGGCAATTATATCCAGAATCCTTTTAAAATTTCACTTTCATATTTCCCCTCTTATTCTTGGCTTGATGGGGAAAGCTTTTTGTCAAAACATCAATTTCAATCCGATATTTATTGGGCATTGAATGCCTTTTTAAAAACAAAACTCACCTATACCTATTCTATTAATAATAATTTTTTTGATGAAGAAAAAGATGGCCATACGCAGGATGCGGATATGACAGGGTATGTGACAATTGGAAAAAGCGTGGGGCAACTATTTGGCGGATTTGGTTTTTCTGATACATCAACATCTCATTTAGATTTTGATTATCAGGCATTAAAAGCTAAAGTGGGCGCGTCGTTTTTTCTTCCTTATCATGTCAACCTATCCCTTGTCGGTACTTATTATGATAAGGAATACGATAATCGAGATACAATATATAACGAAATCCGAACTGATACACGTTACTCTGGCTATTTTGGATTATCTATTCCATTGATTAATGAACATATGACAATGAATCTATGGTCAGATTATATTTCAAATGATTCGAATTTTAAAGCATATCAGTTTGATAAATGCCGGGTAGGCTTGAACGCCGAAGGGGCGTTTTAATTCAAAAAATTCATGTTTTAACTGATCATATAAGGAGAAAATGTTATGAAAAATATTGCTTTGATTACGTTCGGGATGATGATTCTAATCATGGGATTAAATAAACCCGTTTTTTCGGGAGATGTAACTGATCCATCAATTTATATCGCAGAGAATCAAAAAGATGACGATGACTCTGATAATCAGGCGATCGAAAATCAAGATGGTGATCAAATGGTATCTCCCCCAGATCAAATGGAGGATCAAGAGGGTTTAGAACAACCAGACAGTGAACAACAAATAGTTGTAGATCAATCTGAAACAGATAACGACTTTAATGACATGCCAGATCAAGGGGATCAATCAACAGATGAAACAAATGTCCCCTTTGAAGATGATGGCTCGTTTGAATTACCTGATGCAGAAATTGAAGTAAGTGATGATGATCTTATCATACCCACAGAAGATCTGGTAGATAAAGATATTATTATTCCCTTAGAACCTACACCAGTCATTGAAGTTTCCTCTGAAGACATGGAGGGAATGGATGAGCATGTGATAGAAGCCCAGGAAGAAAAACATGAACAAATTATTAGAGAAGAAATCGGAATGCTGCCTGCGCCCCCATTGCCACCAAAGGATTAACATGTATTTATTCTTAATAACAATGTGTTTATTCAACTTAAGAGTACGATCTCTTAATGGATTTAAAACAAGTGAAACGCATTGTTACTAAATATTTATAAAAATCATGAACATAAAGTCACGATAAACATCATCGTATTAAATATGTCAACACCTTAAGTTTAATTATTTTAATTTAGTGAAGGAGAAAAACCAATGAAACATGGAACATATGCCATTCAACGAATTCTGATAATGATTTGCGTTATCATAGCAGGCTGGAATCTTGCGTATGCTCAGACTCCTGGTTCTGTTCAAAATTTGAGATCAACAACCCATTCACAAAATGTTCCCTCTCAAGCCACAACAGTTTCCCTTGAATGGAATGCCCCGGCTGGGAGCGAATCAATGGACATTGTTTATTTTTATGTGTTTAACCAAACATCGGTTTATGATATTGCACAAAATGAAGGCAGCGAAGATATTGACATGGACACTGGCTTGTCATTTTCAAAGGATTTAGGCTCACAAAATGATACAAAGTACTATTTTCATATTGCAGCTTTTAATGAGGGAGAATATGGTAATACTACCACTTTTGGCCCTATTCGCATTGATAATATCGCACCACAAAATGTGTCTGTAATCGCACCTGCAACAACCACCAGTCAAACAATTGCATTACAATTGGGCGCATCTAATGATCCCTCTCTTTGTATTAGTAATGTTGGATATGGTTCGTGCTCCTGGATAGGATATGCCACAACTGTTCAATGGTCTCTTTCCTCAGGAAGCGGCACGAAAACCATTTATGTCCAATTCAAAGACCTTGCAGGTAATATCACCAATAAATCAACAACAACACAATATACTGCCAATAATTCGCCATCCATTTCTGTGATTCCTGATAAAACAGTATTGGAAGACACAGCATTACACAATATTCCTTTTACTGTTGCTGATGCAGAATCAAGTGCATATAGCCTTGTACTCTCAAAACAATCATCAAATCTTACAATCCTTTCAAATGATTCAATTATAATTCAAGGAACTGGCGAAAATAGAAATATTTCCTTAACACCCACTAAAGATGAGAATGGTACAGTCACTGTCACTATTAGTGTGACAGATACAGATGGCGCAACAACCTCTAAGTCATTTTCAGTAACAATTACACCTGTTAATGATAGTCCTGTTATCTCCTCATTGGAGAATCAAACCATTTATGTGAATGCCGCAACTGAGAGTTTATCCTTTTCAGTAACAGATGTTGATGCAACAGATACCAGTTTGACAGTAACCTATGCATCTTCCAATGAACTTGTGATGCCTGAATCAGACACCAATATAGTTATTAAAGGATCACAAACAGCCAGAACAATCCAAATTATACCCGCTACAAATCAAACCGGATCATCACTTATAACTCTGACTGTCACAGATGCTGCAGGTTTAAATACATCTACTCAATTCACAGTGACAGTAAATGCATATCCAGAACCGATTATTGGTTTAATTGACAATTTATATACCCTGGAAGATATAGCCATCACTCCTGTTTCATTTACAGTGTATTATGCTGAATCTTCAAATTTGACAGTGACAGGACATTCATCAAATATCACCCTTGTTTCAAATGAACGTATT
>PEAL01000529.1 GCA_002753725.1 Deltaproteobacteria bacterium | reverse complement strand
ACTGACCAAATTCAAACAGCAGGAACAAATTAAAATCCCCCCTTTTTATTATGTACCCTTTCCATTTGAATCGGATAATGATCATGATTTTATTGATACTATCAGGTTGATCCATACCTTTACATCACCTATTATCCTGGATTTGCTGATAAAACCCACCCATCTCATGCAAAAGGAACAGGCAAAGATTGAGGCAATCATTACGCGCTTAAGAGAAATTGGAAACATTAATTTAAGGGAAAAAGATGATATTGCCAAACAATTGGGTGTTTCATTTGAGGCAACCAGCTACAGCTTAAAAGATGGTAATGCAGTTTATACATCAAAGATTTACGAAGAATATCACAAAAGATATTTAACCGAGGATCTGTTTGAGTTTAATATTCGGGTGTTTTCAAATCATTTGTTTGAAGCCAGGTTGGCATTGTCATCTCTGCTTATTTCATCCACCAAAAATGCCAAATTTCATCTGATTTCTATTCCACAAAAAAACAATCCACCTTTATTTAAAAGCGCAGCCCAGTCTTCTGCAAATGTAAAATTGACATCAGACATTTATGATACAAAATTTTGGGATAAAAAAAGAACACAAGCCCCCCATTTCCGGCTTCACAGGCTGGTCGATATTGAAGAGATCAAATCCATATTCCGATTGCCCATTCCATCCAATGACTATATCCCTGGCATGTTAAAGGAAAGTGAAAACACCTATCCATCTAAAAAAGATGCACTGGTCATTGGATATGAGGAAAAACGACACGTGAATCATGTGTGCTTTAAACCGCAAGACCTGTGCAAGCATGCATTCATTGCCGGTGTGCCTGGCAGCGGTAAGACAACAGCCGTGTTTAACATTCTGATTCAATTATGGGAACGATTTAAAATTCCTTTTATTGTGATCGAACCCTCTAAAACCGAATATCGATCCCTCACATTAATGAAAAAGAATAACGCATATAGTTGTATTGCAAAGGATTTGCGTGTTTTTACATTGGGAAATGATCTGGTCTCTCCTTTTCGGTTTAACCCTTTTGCGGTCTTACCGGGTTGTACCATAAACGAGCATATCAGCAACCTGGAAACCTGCTTCAAGGCGGCCATGCCGCTATCCGGTCCATTACCCGCATTATTATCCGAGGGACTTGAAAAAATTTATGATGAAAAAGGCCTGGCAGGTGAATATATCCTTACCTCAGAAAAGGCGTATGAATTTCCGACTTTAGATGATCTTTACATTGCGATGAATGATATCATGGCGTCCAAAGGGTATGAGGGTGAAGTCAAGGGCAATATTAAAACAGCCTTTGAAGTCCGCATTGCCAGTTTAATGCGTCGAAATACCGGTGCCATGTTAAATACATCCCAAAATGTCCCAGATTTTTCTGAATTAATGAAACAACCGGTTATTTTGGAAATGGATGCCTTAAATAAAGAACAAACCGGTCTCATGACCATGTTTATTCTAAATTGTGTCAGGACTTATGCAAAAACAACTCGGGTATCTGGCGCGTCTCTGACACATGTTATTGCCATCGAAGAAGCACATAATATTATCGGCCATGTTCCTCAGCAGAGCAATGATGAAGCCAATCCCCAGGCAGAAGCCGCATCCTATGTGAGTAACATGTTAGCAGAAATGCGGGCGCTGGGTGAGGGGATCATCATTGCGGATCAAATGCCAACTGCTGTTGCAGATGAGGTGATCAAAAATACCAATATAAAATTGACCCACCGCATGGTCTCTGAAGATGATCGACAGCAAATGGCCATGAGTATGCTTTTGGATGGTGATGATTTTGTTGATATGGCACGTCTTTCTCCAGGTCAGGCCTTTGTTTTTATGGAAGGATGGTATGCCCCAACAAAGGTTGTCGAAAGAAATATCAAAGCAGACTATGCCATTGAAGCACCACCCACCCATACAGAATTGATTGACCGCCTGACAAAAAACAAATGGTTTAGAAAAAATGTTGAAAATGTGTGTAATCTTAGATTAAAAAAAGTGGCTGAAAGACTCAAAGACTGGAGTCAAGTGTTAATTCGGTTATCAGAGCTTAAATCCGCATTTGATATAAATCTTGATAAAATGAACTGTAACAAAGAGAATATCAAAATATATGACAATCATTTTAAAATTGCTGAAGCCATATATTCAGATTACAATGAATTGATCAACCAACATCAATCATTGTTCTCAGACATCCAGTTGAATAAGCTGATTGCGATCATTAATTATTGGTCTCAAAAGAATCTGCTTTATTTTAATGAACAGCAAAAACTTATTAAGAAATTAAAAGACCAATATATGCAACATGTGAATCATATTCACTATATGCATTATCAATGTAAACGAATAAAAGCTGACATTGAATTAATGGCTGTATTAAACAATTCGAATTAAGGAAAAACGATGTATGGTTTTTTAACTCCCAATCGCCAATATTTATCAAAAGAAAACGCCAAAACTTTCAAAAAATTCTATTGTGGACAATGCTGTGCATCACAGAAATATTTTGGTTATGCCTCCAGAACTTTAGTTTCTTACGATGCTACATTTATCGGATTACTGCTTGCCGCACAAAACCAACAGTGGAAACAAGAATCAAAAGGCTGGTGTGCTGTTTTTCCTTATAAACAAAGGATTTATTCACCTGATGAGCTTCCTCAAATTGTTTCAGCCTGTGTGTCAATTTTGTTAAAGGAAATAAAAATAAAGGATGCTTTACAGGAAAAAGATTCTCGTTTCAAGAGTTTTAGTCATAGATTTTGGTCGAAAAAAATTGATAAAGCCAAGAAAATATTTAAATCTATAGGGTTTCCTATTGATTCGTTAATAGAAAATACTCTGGAAAGTCAAAAAAACTTAGAAAATAAAACAAACAGGCAGTTTACAGATTACGCAATACCTTCTGCAACCTTTATTGCGGAGTTGTTTCGAGCGACAGCCATATTGTCAGGGATAAAAGAAAACGAAAGAACTCTTTACGATATTGGATATCATGTAGGTAAAATTATTTATATTGTGGATAGTTGTATTGATATTAGAGAAGATTTTGAGAAAGATCAATTTAATGCTCTGATTGCTGCTAATTTTGATGATTATTTTATCGAGCATAGATTTAAAAGTATGCTTCATAGCACTGTGATTGAGTCATTTGTAAAAATTAAAGATGGTATAAAACAGTTGACTTTATGTGAGCATCAGGAATTTGTTGAAAATATATTATTGCAAGGCTTTCCTAAAGAAATAAGTAAAAGAATTGATAGTAAAAAACAATTTGTTAGCAATATGAAAATATCAAAAATTAAATTGGTATCAGAAGCTGCGCTTGCTTCTGCAATTTGTTTTTTATTGGAAAGCAATGCAGAGGCTGGACTTGTTTTTGGCAAAATAGATAAATC
>PEAL01000528.1 GCA_002753725.1 Deltaproteobacteria bacterium | reverse complement strand
TTCGAATTTTAATTTAAAGCTGAATTACTAATACAAACAAAATGCTGGAAGTTGAGTTTTTCAGCATCGACTAACTATCACAATTTTTTTAAAAAATAACTATTGCATTTTATTTTAATTGCCATAGAATACTTAAAATACAAATTAAGTATTTATGTTTCTATCTATGAAAACAAATATCACCAAAGAAAAAGTTTTAAATGCCGCTGAAAAGCGCATGATTCTTCATGGATACCGCAAAGTTTCTATGGATGAGATCTCGATTGATTTACGCATGAGCAAAAATACCATTTACAAAGAATTTCGTAGTAAAGCCGAAATTGCTAAAAGCCTTCTCGATAGGCTTAAATCACGCATTAATGATTATCAACTTTCTGTTGAAAAAGAATGCGAGGACCCGCTAGAAATCCTCTCTAAAAATACTTTTTATCTGCAAAAAGAACTTGCTCCCTGGTTTAGGCATTTCTTGTCCGATATTCAGTTTGAATTGCCTCAATTATGGGAAGATTTTGTTCAATTCAGGACAGAGAAAATTCTTAATATTGAAAATCTCATAAGCAAAGGAATCAAGAAAAAAGAGTTTCGCAAAGTAAATCCAATGCTTGCGGCAAGAGCTTATTTAGGAGCTATTGACAGCATCATTTCACCTGAAGTCCTTGAGCATGAAGGAGTATCTTTCGAAACGGCTCTTGAGACAATAATGGATATTTGGTCTAAAGGAATTCTTTCCGATAAATAATTCTCATTAAATACAACAATACCAGGAGGTTTCAGTGAACGTTTTATTTGTTACACCACAACTAGGCTCATGGGCAACGCATGGGCATCACGTAGCCCCAAATCAAATGCATGCTCATTGGGCAGCTTACGCTAGAGAAAAAGGGACAATAGAGCCTGAAGTGCTCGATTGCAAGGCATTAAATATTCCTTTTGAGAAGATGTTGGATCTTATCAAAGAAAAAAAGCCTCAAGTTATTGTTCTGGGGGATATTCTTCATTCCTATGGAGGTTTTGCGGTACAAAAGTATTTTAATGATTCGGCCCGTGAAATTAAGAAAATTCTTCCAGAGATTAAAATCGTGGTGGGGGGGCTTTGGTATTCATTTTTCGGTAAAGAAACGTTAGAAAAAAATCCTGCCATAGACTTTGTTGTTATGGGAGAAGGAGAGTTAACTTTTAATGAGCTCATGGATGCCCTTAATAAAGGAGAAACAGATTTCACTAATATAGCTGGATTATCATCGAGAAAAGAAGGTCAAGTCATTTTTGGCCCTGTCCGAGAATTAATCCAGGACTTAAATGTTTTGCCATTGCCCGCATATGACTTATTCCCAATGGATCAATATGTGGGGCACACCTATTGGAAACCGTTTGCGGAAATAGTTACATCGAGAGGATGTACGCATGGTTGCACATTTTGCTATGAATGGAGCGAGCATGATCCCCGCGCGTTAAAACATTTTAATCGATGGCGAGCCAAATCAGCCACGCGTGTTGTGGCAGAAGTTGAATTATTAGAGAAGACCTTCGGGACAAAAGTAATTGTTATCCAAGAAGATAATTTTAATATTAACCCTTCACGGGTCAGGGATTTTTGTAACGAAAAAATTAAACGTAACCTAGATATGAAATGGGTTAGCTTAGGTTGTGCTAGTGACTGGGTGCGCTTGGAAAAGGATATCCCTTTAATGAAAAAGGCCGGAATGTTCATGGCTGTATTTGGGATTGAGGTTGCGAGTGACGATGAATTAAGAAAGCTAGACAAAGGCATCTCGGTTGATCAGATTTTTAAAACGATCGAAATCCTTCGCAAAAATGATATCGCCATTGTCGGTGATATCATGATCGGGTTTGATTATGATGATGAAGCCATCATCAAACGCAGGTTTGAATTTGCCGAACAAGTTGATCCAGACGTCATGTGGGTTGGTTATTTAACACCTCCTCCAGGATCCCCCATTTGGGCAGATGGCATTAAGAGAGGCTGGATTGATCCCGATAACTTAGACATGCTCAAATGGGATTTTTTACACCCTGTTGTACCTACCGAGCATTTATCCATTGAAGATTTAGGCCGATTAGGGGCTTGGGGCATGAGAGAGTTCTACTCAAAGCCTGGAAGGATTCAACGAATTTTACAAAGCAATTTTGATGAACTTGCTAAACTTTGCTTTAAAGACGTTATGGCTGGTATAGGGAAGTGGGAAGCTGCGGCAGTGCATGGAGAATCACATATATAGTCAGGGTCATTCTATTGAAGATTTTCGCCCAATGTAAGACTAATATAGACCCCTAGAACTGAGGGAAATAGGTGTTGCATTATCACCAATAACCAAATGACAAAAAAATGGTGTGCTCTCCAATTTTTTTATTGACATTTCAATAAGAAATGATATACTTTCATTCCTTCACCGTATTTAAGTATAATAATAGTCTGTCTACGGAAAGACAGGTCCAATACAAAAGGGTTCATGATGCAAAAAACATTTATGGCAAAAAAGAATGAAGTCGAACGCAAATGTTATTTAATTGACGCGCAGGATAAAATTTTAGGACGCGTCGCCGCTAAGGCCGCCTCGATCCTTCGCGGCAAACACAAACCAACATTCACGCCCCATGTCGATACCGGGGATATGATCGTGATTATCAACGCTGAAAAAATCCGCGTCACGGGAAAAAAACTGGATCAAAAAGAATACCAACGTTATTCTGGATACCATTCAGGACAAAAGACCGTCACCCTTAAAAACATGTTGAGTAAATCACCTGTGCGCGTTTTAACACTAGCGATTACCCGCATGATTCCTAAAGGGCCATTGGGCAATCAAGTTAAAACAAAATTAAAAATTTATGCTGGGGACAAACATCCTCATGCCGCGCAAACACCGATAACATTAGATATTTAATTCGCGCGGGTATCCGCTCAAACAGAAACATATCAATACAGGAGAATATAATAAAATGGTTGAAGTCGTTAAATATGGAGCCACTGGTCGACGTAAATGTTCGGTTGCCCGGGTTAACATTACCCCAGGAACAGGAAAAGTAACCGTTAACAAACGTCCTTTAGAAAAATATTTTCCGCTAGAGACAGATCAAATTATTATTTTAGAACCTCTAAGGATAACAAATTTGTTCGGCAAATTCGATGTGACCGCTACGATTACTGGCGGCGGTACAACAGGACAAGCCGGAGCGATGCGCTTAGGACTTTCCCGCGCGATCGCGATTTGTGATCCCGAAAATAAAAGCACATTGAAAAAGGCTGATTTCTTGAGCAGAGACCCAAGAATGAAAGAAAGACAAAAACCCGGACAGAAGGGAGCCAGAAAGAAATTTCAATGGGTTAAACGTTAAACAGATCATCCCATTTCAGAAAATTTTAGAAGCAATAAGAAACCTATCTCCCTCGA
>PEAL01000527.1 GCA_002753725.1 Deltaproteobacteria bacterium | reverse complement strand
TGTTGAAAAAAAGGCCTTAACACCACCTGTAAATCCCTCTGGGGTACGTATCGCTTGCTGCTTAATTGATAATGAAATGAATAAAAGTCTGCCAGACTTTCAAGAACACTGGAATGGATTTTTACGTCTTTATAATTAGTATCAATTTTTACCTCATTCATATTTTATTACATCAGAGGGAAAAAATGAAAAAGCTTACGATGGCATCAGTTTATATGAAACATCTGATACAATAAACAATAATTATGAGACTGAAGCCGTTCAAAATCAATGGAATGAAATAAAAGAATTAACAGAAGATAAGTTTCACGAGCTTCTTGATGTGTTACAAGAAAAAGGATGGCCGCCCCCCATAGCGGGTTATGAGCTTGAAGGTGAGAATGGTGAAATTATTGCCAGTGCTGAATTTGCCTGGGAGTCGTTAAAAATCGTTTTTCTTACTGATGAAGAAATGATATATATTGATAAATTTGTGGGATGGGAGGTTCGTTCATTAGTTGATATTATAAAAAATCCGGGAAAGAATATTCGTTTATTTAATGTTTGAAAATTAATAACAATCAACATACCAGGAAAAAGGTAAAAAATGAATATAAAAGTAGCAATATCATCAGATTTTAACTGTTTATGACATGGGTTGAGGAAAGCATGACAACCGAAGATGCCCCTTTTATTCAGGTCATTGCAGTCTTAACAAAGGGAGCCATATAATGGCCATTGATATTACAGGTATTTATAATAAAAATGAGTTTTACACCCATCATTATCTTTCCGCTATCCTTGAGAATGATCTGAAAGATCTATTCAGTCAATGGAAACGCAAAGAAGATGAACAACAGATTCCTCAACCCCATACTCAACTTCGAAATTTGAGAAGGACTTTTTTTGCAACAGCAGACCAGTTGAAACATGAAACCAATATAAACGATCGATTAATGATTCAAAGGGAATTTATTGCAAAGCTTCTTTCTGTACTGGGGTATGAATTTTATGCTCAGACTGTCACGCTGGATAATGTAAATGCGTCCCAAATCATTCCATTGATTGGGGGAATCCACTGTTCCGATGGTTCACCTGAACTTTGGATTATTGAAGCATTGAATAATGATGACGATTCCGATCCAATGGAAGTCCATTTTTTTAAGGAACAGTATCCGCCGGATGATGACATGGAACCTGTTTCAGAACACTTATTATCTATGCCTCTTGAAGATATTATCACGCGCAATGTTTTTGGAAGATCGGAACCTCCCCGATGGGTGATGCTTATCAGTGTTACTCACATTATTCTTTTGGATCGCACAAAATGGCATGAAAAGCGACATCTTAGATTTAATGTCCGAGAAATTCTGGATCGTCGGGAAACAACCACTCTTAAAGCCATGGCCGCATTGCTTCACCGAGAATCCATTTGTCCATATGATGCAATGCCATTGCTTGATACATTGGATGAAAATTCTCATAAACATGCTTTTGCTGTTTCCGAAGACCTTAAATACGCCCTTCGTGAAGCAATCGAATTATTGGGTAATGGCGCAGTGGCGTATATCAGACAATATTACAGTGAAAAAATGTATGGCAGAGATATGGCAGGACAGCTATCGCGAGAATGCCTGCGCTATATGTATCGACTCTTGTTTTTATTTTACATTGAAGCCAGGCCGGAATTGGGATATCTGCCAGACAAATCTAAAGAATATAACAAAGGCTATAGCCTTGAAACCCTTCGAGATCTTGAACTGATCAAATTAACTACCGAAGAATCCCAAAAGGGTTTTTTTATCAATGAATCCATAAATATTTTGTTTAAACTTGTTTACAATGGTTTTCAACCTCAAAAGGAACTTTTATACAGAAATGCTGATCATGATACGTTCCGAATCGCGCCGCTTAGAAGTCATTTGTTTGATCCAAAACAGACACCGCTGCTCAATAAAGTCAGATTTAACAATGCTGTATTACAACGTATTATTGAACTGATGTCCCTTTCCAGACCATCAAAGGGAAAGAAAAATCGTCGTGGACGAATTTCTTATTCACAACTGGGGATTAATCAGTTAGGGGCTGTTTATGAAGCACTTTTATCCTATCAAGGATTTTTTGCTGAAACAGATTTATATGAAGTCAAAAAAGCAGGTGAAACGCATAATATCCTTGAAACTGCATATTTTGTATCTTCAGAAAACCTTGAACACTACACTGATGATGAACGTGTGTTCATGGATGATGGCAGCCTGATGAAATATGAACGCGGTGCCTTTATCTATCGCCTGGCAGGTCGAAACCGAGAAAAATCAGCATCATATTACACACCAGAAGTACTGACCCAATGTCTGGTTAAGTATGCCTTAAAAGAATTGCTTAAAGACAAAACTGCTGATGAAATTATTAAAGTCACTGTATGTGAGCCTGCGATGGGAAGTGCTGCATTTTTAAACGAGGCAGTCAATCAAATTTCACGCGCTTATCTGGATCTCAAACAAAAGGAAACAGGACAGATTATTGCCCATGATGATTACCCCGGAGAACTGCAAAAAATAAAAATGTATATTGCTGATAACAATGTCTATGGCGTTGACTTAAATCCTGTTGCTGTAGAATTGGCAGAAGTGTCTTTGTGGCTCAATACCATTTATGAAGGCGCATTTGTTCCCTGGTTTGGCAACCAACTGATTTGTGGTAATTCTCTCATTGGTGCAAGGCGTCAGGTATTTCACAAAAGCCTGCTGAAAAAGAACAAAAAATCAGATCCCCTTTGGCTGAACCAGATACCACAAAGGGTAAAACCCCATGAAAAACGTGACAGGGACAGTGTTTATCATTTTTTACTTCCAGATAGCGGCATGGCAGAGTACAAAGATAACGTTATTAAAAAAATGATGTCATCTGAAATCAAAGCCACAAACCAATGGCGCACTGACTTTTGTCAGACTTTTAGCACAAATGAAATCAAACAGCTGATCATTTTATCTCAGGCGGTGGACAAACTTTGGGATAACCACGCAAAAATACAGCATAGTATTAATTTAAGAACCACCGATCCCCTGGATATTTTTGGACGACCATCACCAAAAAAGAAAAAAATATATACGACAACAGATGATAAAGATTACATTTATCATCAAGAAATGTTTTCAAAAAATGTCTGCAATTCCAGTCCATACCGACGTTTAAAACTGGCCATGGATTATTGGTGTTCGTTATGGTTTTGGCCCATACAAAAGGCAGATTTACTTCCCAGCCGCGCTGAATTTTTATTTGATCTGACCCTTATTCTTGAAGGAAATTTTTATGAATCCAATGTGGATAGCACCGGACAAATGCGCCTTTTTCCAGAAACGCAACCTCCAGAAATATCAAAAGAATTAGTCGATGAACTGGGATATGTGAATATAGACCGACTATGCAAAAAAAACAAACGTTTAGGCCTGGTGCAGGAAT
>PEAL01000526.1 GCA_002753725.1 Deltaproteobacteria bacterium | reverse complement strand
TGTGCTCTATGTCACTGACGTTACGCCTCAAACAATTGAATCTCATCTGAACATACATGCAAACCATATTTTTATTCTGCCTGAAGACCCAAAAAAATTGCCAGTTGCTATTGATAAATATATCAATGAGAAAAATATTCAAGAAGACCCTTATCAATCCCTATATGAAAAATTCGTTGCTGAATCAAATGAAACCGCCTCATCACTTTACTGGCGAATCGAAACGCGACAATTAGAAAAATTGACAACATTAATCAATCAATTATCTATGTCTCGAAATAACTTGATTGAATGTATATCACATGTTGATAATCACGATGTCAATTCCACAGCCCAAAAAATTAATGATATTACATCACAATTGTATGAAACCATTCAAGTATCTCGTTTACAGCCTTTAGGGAAATTATTTAATAAATTTAATCGGTTGTTTAGATGCTTATCTCTTCAATACAATAAACAAATATTATATAACAATGAAGGTTCTCGAATAGCCATTGATAAAAACATCATAGAAGGCTTAAGTGAATCAATGTCTCAATTACTTCGCGCTTGTATTGAATCCCAACAACAAGACAATCAACGCCATCTTCAAGCGAGTACTGATAAAATTTATCTTTATTTACAAGCCTATTATGACTCAGGCAAGGTGATTATTCAGGTAGTATATGAGCCCCCCAATCAAGAAGGGACTACCCACACTCAAATAGCGAATGATCAATATTTACTTGATATGAATTATATCCGATCCATTTTTACCCCTTTATCTTGTTCAGTGTTTCAAGTTGAACCGACTAAAAATTCACATTCTATGATAAGAATTAGCATTCCCACGCCAATTACTTTAATTTCTTCTTTGTTGGTTACATCAAAAAATGAAAATTATCTGATCCCAATAGATAACCTGTCAGATATTTTACAAATTCAACTCAAAAAACTCAGTGAATGGTCTGAAGAATCTGGTATCACCCACATTTTTCGAATTGAAGACACAAGTATTAGCCTACCCTTGGATCAAATAAATCAATACTATCCTGATCAATCAAATATTCAAATTGTTGTTGTTTTTACTGGAAAAAAACGTTTTGGATTGATTGTGGATGATATTCATGATTCTATGGATATGGTCATCGCACCAATTGAGCAATCAGATGAGTCTGATAAACGATTTGGAGGTGTAGCTTATTTAGAAAATGGTAATAAATCATTATTATTACATATTAATAACATTGCAAAACAAGTGAATTCTTAATAAAAAGCATTAAGTAATAAAGATTTTTTGTTTGTGCATCCTTTTTTTGACCCAGAATCGTAATCTCTTATGCGATGCCTGACAGAAAATCATTAACTTAAATCAATATTAAGTAAGCGAGCCAGTCTTAAGATCGCGTTACCATTATGAGGGAGGTTTTTGTGACGAAAGCAGTAGCCACTAAAAAAGAAAATAAGGTCGAGTTATCAACATTTTATGTTGGCGATGCACTTTGTGGTATGGATATTCTAAATGTGCAAGAAATCAATAAAAGTATGGAAATAACCAAAGTGCCTAATGCCCCCAATTATGTTGTCGGGGTATTGAATATGCGTGGTCGAATTGTTACCATTATTGATGTCTGTAAAAAATTAGGTCTAGACTCCTCTGCAAGTATTGAAACAAAGCGAAATATTATTGTCTATTCACATGGTGAATATATTGGTTTACTTGTAGATCGCGTTGCAGAAGTTGTTCCTGCAGAATGGGATAAAGTCCTGCCACCACCTTCCAATATCCGCGGCGTTCAGGGTAAATATTTTGAAGGAATATACAAAACAAAAACCGGTCTAATTGCCATCCTTAATGTTGAAGAAGTGCTTAAGGATGAGGATATTAACGCATAATCATCGGCATGATAAACGAATATTTCATGCCATCATACTTTTTAAGGTATAATGAATGTCAGATACAACAACTCTGAAAATATTAATTGTTGATGATACGCTGTTTTATAGAAAAATACTTTGCGATATTATCAATGACATTCCTGGAGTTAAGACAGTTGGTACAGCGAGTAATGGAAAAATTGCATTGTCTCGAATTTCAACCCTTAAACCCCATCTTGTTATAATGGATATCAATATGCCTGAAATGGATGGCATTGAGACCCTTAAATATATCAAGAGAGATACACCTGAAATGAGTGTTATTCTCATTAGCGCCCATACTCAAAAAGATAGCAAGGTCACCATGAAGGCACTAGAAATGGGTGCATTTGATTTCATACCCAAACCAGAGTCCGATTCAATGGACAAAAGTGCTGAGCTTATTAAAAAATCGTTGTTACCTATGATTAAAGCCTTTGCCAGAAGAAAAGAAATAAGAGAAATCCTTCATAAACCAAGACCCATTATGCCGATAATTGATAAACCACAATCTGATTCAATTGATATTATTCAACGAATGCGCCGCATATCAACTGGTCAAAGACTAAAACCTCTTGCTGTTTCAATTGGTATATCAACTGGCGGGCCAAATGCACTCGCACAAGTCATTCCTAAATTGCCAAAAACACTGAATGTGCCTGTATTAATCGTTCAACATATGCCGCCTGTGTTTACCCAAGCTTTAGCTCAAAGCCTTGATAGCAAATCAGAATTACATGTAATTGAGGCTGCTGATCAAAGTATTATTGAACCAAATGTTGTGTATATTGCACCTGGTGGAAAACAAATGAGAATTGAATGTCGCTCTGGTGAAAAAAAAATGATTCGTATTACTGATGACCCGCCAGAAAATAATTGTAAACCATCTGCTGATTATTTGTTTCGATCTGTCGCAGAATGCTTTGGTGAACGTGCTATGGGGGTAATCATGACAGGCATGGGATCTGATGGCTTTTTGGGCCTTAAAATCATGAAGGAAAATGGTGCATATATTATTGCTCAAGACGAAAAATCATGTGTAGTATTTGGTATGCCAAGAGAACCTATTGAATCCGGTATCACTGATGTAATTTCTCATTTAGATCATATTGCGGATGAAATTGTTAAAATTATTGTTTAATGATTAGTTGATTTTAATTAATATGTTAATACGTTAACGCATTTTATTGTTTAGATAAATATAGACTTTATGATAAAGATTTTGACAAGGCGGCGCGAGGAGATAGTACTAAAGTACATTGACGAAGCGCCAACGCAGTCCAAAATCTTTATCTTAAAGTCTATAGGCCAACTATCAAATGCAATGCATAGTATTATAACAATTATCCTGAAATCAAATTTTATTTAACCGGACAGTCGAGATATTTCAATGTGAATTAATAATTGATATCTTCTCACTACCCAAATCTGTAATGATATATTATGATTGATATTTCACAACAAGAATTACAAGTCATAGCAAACTATATTTATGAAATTTGCGGCGTTAAATTAGACAAAAGCAAAGAATACTTAATAAAAACAAG
>PEAL01000525.1 GCA_002753725.1 Deltaproteobacteria bacterium | reverse complement strand
AATTTATCAACAGCTTCTGGTGTGGATGTTTTTTTGCTGAACATAATATAAACATCAGAAGAATATACCGGCATGGGATGAATTTCAAACTGACTTCGAACACCGGCTTCCTTTAGGGCAGCAACACCGGCATAAATATCGCCAATAAAGCCATTCACACGATTTTTTAAAACTTTCTTAATATTGATGGTATCACTTGCAACCCCCTGAACATGTTTTTTAAAGTCATCGTCTTTCATCAATTCTGCAAAAGTTTCACCATAAAAATAGCCATTCGTGATGCCCAACTGAAAAGTACTGTTTTTGATATCTGCCAGTTGTTTCAATGGGTATTTCTGGCAGCCCCCCTCTAACACAAAAATCACGGTTGATTCTTTTCGGTAAGCAAGTGAAAATAAAGAATAAGCTTCTCTTTCCGGTGTTTTTGATGCTGCTGCTGCCAGATCGATTTCACCCCGTTCGATATATGCCAAATGGCGTTTCCAGGGTAATTGCTTATATACAATGTCACAATTCATGTTTTTAATGATCGTTTTGACCAGTTCGACATCAAGACCATTTAAATTTTTTTGTTCATCCTCATATTGATAGGGTGTCCAGGGTTCCCATCCTATTGAAAAGGTACGTTTTTCAGCAGAGAAGACGGGGTTGATTGCTCCCAAAAAACAGATGCATAGAAAAACTAAGCATCCCAATCCAATTAAATTTTTTTGAAAAATACGCATAATACTTTCCTTTCGTTTATTGTGATATTGTTACAGGCCTGTCGAAATTTAATTCTTCCAAGCAATGTACTGTTTTCATTTAACGTTGATATCGCACGATTCGGCAATCGAACGTGCCACTTTTTCAAATTCCTTCCCGGAATCCTTAACAGCCCAAACATGACTACCCATTGCACCATCTGCTGGTTTTAAATGAAACATCGGCTTGTGTGCTTCAAGCGCCATTGACATCAAACTTCGATAATGTTGCAATACAGAAAGACAATATTTATCATTATATGGCTTAGTAACTTCGAGTGTACTGGGATTCAGAGATGTCAAAATAGTTTGAGTATGTTCCTTTTCCGGCCATAATTCCTCCTGTCGTTCTTCCTCTAAAAACATGCCTGAAAGATTTGCTTGAGGATCAAAATCAGCAGCCAGTACTTTTATCCCCAAATCCGCATATGCCCATGCCAGATGATAAACAAGAGACGTTTTTCCTACATCACTATTGTTATTAAAGAAAACGATGCTTTTCATAAGGTTGACCTCACTGTAACGAGCATATAATATAAGTTGCGTCAAACTCAAATTCGGCAGCAGAATTCAGATAAAATGTTCAGCACGTTTTTCATTGTTATAGAATTCAGATACATTTCAATTCGTTCAATATCAATCTTTTGTAACGTCCTTACACAACACCTTGATCAAGCATGGCATTCACCACTTTTACAAAGCCTGCGATGTTAGCGCCAGCCATGTAATTCCCTGGGACACCATATTCAGATGCCGCATCCATGCAGGTTTTATGAATATTTTTCATAATCATTTTCAAGCGCGAATCCACTTCACCTCTGGGCCAGTTCAAACGCATGCTGTTTTGAGACATTTCCAGACCAGACACGGCCACGCCGCCTGCATTGGCCGCTTTTCCTGGACCATACAAGATGTTATTATCCAGGTAAATATCAATGGCATCAATATTTGATGGCATGTTTGCGCCCTCGCTGACCAAAAATACGCCATTATTGACCATCGCCTGGGCATCTTTTCCATTGATTTCATTTTGTGTGGCCGATGGGAACGCGCAGTTTGCCGGGTGATGCCACAAGGGATTGTAATCCAATGAGGGATTGACTTCGGTATAAACAGCTTCAGAATACTTATCAGCATATTCTTTGATTCGTCCCCGTCGAACATTTTTTAAATTTTTGATAAATGCGAGTTTTTCAGCAGAGATTCCGCTTTCATCATAGATGTAGCCGTTGGAGTCGGAAATCGTCACTGCTTTTCCACCCAATTCGATAATTTTTTCGATGGTAAACTGAGCAACATTCCCGGACCCTGAAACCAGGCAAATTTTATTTTCAATACTGTCTTTTTTTGTTGCCAGCATTTCCTGAGCAAAATAAACACTGCCATATCCCGTCGCCTCCGGTCGAATCAAACTGCCACCCCACCCCAGGCTTTTACCGGTCAAGACGCCGGTAAATTCATTTTTCAGGCGTTTATACATACCAAATAAAAACCCAATTTCTCGTGCCCCTACCCCAATATCTCCGGCAGGAATGTCGGTATTGGGGCCAATATGTCGAAACAATTCGATCATAAAACTCTGACAAAAATGCATGACCTCATTGTCTGATTTTCCTTTTGGATCAAAGTCTGAGCCCCCTTTTCCACCGCCCATGGCCAGCGTGGTCAATGCATTCTTAAAGACTTGTTCAAAAGCAAGGAACTTGAGTATCCCCAGATTGACCGATGGATGGAATCGTAATCCGCCTTTATATGGACCAATGGCACTGTTCATTTCAATCCGATACCCCCGATTGACATGAACCTGTCCCTGATCATCCACCCAGGGAATTCGAAAAAGGATCACCCGTTCAGGCTCAGTAATTCTTTCCAAAATTGCGGTTTGTCGAAATTCTGGATTTCGATCCAAAACCGGCTTAACAGATTCAATTACTTCGTGTACTGCCTGATGAAATTCTTTTTCAACAGGATCTTTGGCCTTGATATGCGACATAAAATCTGAAACTTTGATCACGGTGTCCTCCTTTATTTTTTCTCCTTAATATAATAAAAAAAATGTTGAAAGATTCTGATTTACCCATTGGGAACACTCTCGCATCACCATGTGTCCTCCTTGTGGAAAAATTTGAAATCGATCAGGTTTAAACTGTTCAGCAAATATTCTTCCACCCTTGACAGGCAATATTTTATTTTGTCCGCCCCAAATGACAAAACTGGGGGGAAATGTTTTCGGCTTTTCAACAGTATCCAGCCTGTCAAACAGTTGAAAATTGAAGAGTAAATTGACCAACACTGAAAATTGACGAGGATCTTGATATCTTTTTATAAGATGATCCAAAAAATTTTTATCTTTTTCTGATTCCATACCATATTGCTGCTGAATAGACAATGCATGGGCCCATCGGGGCAATTTCAGCCGTGTTGCCATCAAGCCCAATGAGTGCCGAAAGAGTGCTGAAGATGTCACCCAATGATACAATTTACCCAAATCTCCACCTGACAGTGTCTGAATGGTGGCAATGTTCATCAGCACCAGATGTCTTACAGTGTCTGGTTTTAGCAGTGCATATGATAGCGATAGGGCGCTGCCAATACAATGCCCCATGAGAGAGACCTTTTCAAATTTTTGGGTTTGAATAAAATGATCCAGCAGTTGAGTATATAAATCAAGGGTATAATCGATTTCAGGTTTGTCGGAAAGACCGTATCCTAAAAGATCCAATGCA
>PEAL01000524.1 GCA_002753725.1 Deltaproteobacteria bacterium | reverse complement strand
TCTTTTGGAATAATCACATGGGTGATTCCAGCACGGTGAGCAGCCAAAATTTTTTCTTTGAGACCACCAATAGGTAGTACACGGCCTCTTAATGTTATCTCGCCAGTCATGGCAACATAATGAAATACAGGTTTACCAGTTAACGCAGAAATAATCGACGTACACATTGTAATTCCGGCTGAGGGACCATCTTTTGGGATTGCACCTTCAGGAACATGAATATGAATATCATATTTTCTATAGAACTTTTCATCCAAGCCCAGCGCATTACTGCGAGAGCGCACATAACTCATTGCTGCCTGTGCAGATTCTTTCATCACATCGCCTAGTTTGCCAGTAATCATGAGTTGGCCTCTTCCAGGCATCACGACAGTTTCAACTGTAAGCATTTCACCACCCACTTGTGTCCATGCCAGGCCATTTGATAAACCTATTTCATTGGTAACATCAGTTTGGCCGTGTCTATATTTAGGTGGACCCAAATATTCTTGAAGGTCTGATGGATTAACAGTGGAAATCTCCTGTTCAGTCACGCCTTCATTTTTCTTTTGAACAAATGCTCTTGCAATTTTACGACAGACTGAGGCAATTTCACGTTCAAGATTTCGAACACCAGCCTCTTTGGTGTAAAATCGTATAATATTAAGGATTGTTTCATCAACGAATTTTATTTTTTTAGGATCAAGACCATTTTGTTCAGCTTGTTTTGGGATAAGAAATTGCGTTGCAATCTGTTGTTTTTCAAGTTCTGTATATCCAGCTAATCTGATGATTTCCATTCGATCTTGCAATGGTAAAGGGATATCAGGCAGCGTATTTGCTGTTGTGATAAACATTATTTTTGATAGATCATAATCCACATCTAAGTAATGATCATTAAATGTATTGTTTTGTTCAGGGTCGAGGACTTCTAATAATGCAGAGGATGGGTCACCTCTAAAATCCATGCTCATTTTATCTACTTCATCTAAACAAAAAACAGGATTATTCACTTTAGCTTTTTTAAGGGATTGAATAATTTTTCCAGGCATTGCGCCAATATATGTTCTTCGATGACCACGAATTTCAGCTTCATCACGAACTCCACCAAGAGATAAACGTACAAATTCACGACCTGTAGCCCGCGCAACAGATTTGGCAAGAGATGTTTTTCCTACACCGGGGGGACCCACAAGACATAAAATTGGACCACGTTGTTTCTTGACCAATGATTGAACCGCTAAAAATTCTAGAATACGTTCTTTTGGTTTTTCTAATCCATAATGATCTTCATTCAAAATAGTTTCAGCCTGGTCAATATTCATATTCACTTTGGAGTGATTAAACCAGGGTAATTCAATAAACCATTCAATATAGTTTCTAACAACAGTCGCTTCAGGCGACATAGGTGCCATCAATTTTAATTTTTTAAATTCTTGGCGTGCTTTATTATTTGCCTCTTTTGTCATTCTT
Source organism: Deltaproteobacteria bacterium (assembly GCA_002753725.1). Lineage (GTDB taxonomy): Bacteria > Desulfobacterota > Desulfobacteria > Desulfobacterales > Magnetomoraceae > Magnetomorum. Next base: position 2,018 of record PEAL01000524.1, on the reverse strand, counting down.
TTTCGTTTTAATCGTAGTTCTAAATCTTTTATATCTTCTTTCGGGTCTTCCTCTGCTCCCATTTCTTTACGAATCGCTCTCATTTGTTCATTTAAATAATAGTTTCGTTGGGTTTTATCCATTTGATCTTTGATACGACCTTTGATTTTTTTCTCAACCTCAAATATTTCAACCGCAGCTTTTAATTGTTCCAGTACTATTTTAAGTCGGTCAATCACAGCAATTGTTTCTAATATTTTTTGTTTTTCTTCATGTTTAAATGCAAACTGACCTGATATGGTGTCAGCTAACTGGTGAGGGTCTTTAATATCAGCTATCATTTTAATTAATTCTGGTGGGATAGATTTATTGATTTTAGCGTATTTATGAACCATGTCTATGATGGTTTTACATAAAGCAAACAAATCTGGTGTGGGATGTTCGACTTCATTATTTATAGGATCAAGTTCGCTTTTTGTGAATTCCTCAGAAGGGATATATTGAACAACGCGAGCGCGTTGTTGTCCTTGAATCATTGCTTTCACTGTACCATCAGGTAATTTTAATAATTGAAGAATTTTTCCAATGGTACCAATATGATAAAGATCTGAGTCTTTTGGTTCTTCAATATTCACCTTTTTTTGTGACACTAAAAAAATATTTTTTCCCTGATTCATTGCAGCAGCAAGCGCAGTGACTGAACGTGTGCGCCCAACAAATAAAGGTACGATCATAAAAGGAAACACAACAATATCTCTTAATGGTATTACTGGAAGAATTAATCGGGAAGTTGATTCATCTGTTTGTTTTTTAAATATAGGTTTAAACATAACTAAGCCTGCTTTTGTGTGTTATGATAAACAAGTAAAGGACGTTCATCTTCTAAAACGACCGCTTCATTTATCACGCATTCTTGAATACTATCCATGGTCGGAATTTCATACATTAAGTCTAATAAAATACTTTCCATCACGGCTCTTAATCCACGTGCGCCAGATTTTCTTTTTATGGATTCTTTTGCAATTGCAGCCAGTGCATTATCTGTGAAACGAAGATTTACACCTTCCATTGCAAATAATTCTTTATATTGTTTGACCAGCGCATTTTTTGTTTCAGTAAGAATTCGAATTAAAGCCTTTTCATTTAAATCAGCAAGGGGTGCAATGACTGGCAAGCGACCAATAAATTCAGGGATTAATCCAAACTTTAATAAATCCTCAGGTTCAACTTGAAGAATTAACTCATTAAGGTCTTTATCCTCTTTACTCACAATACTTGCACCAAAGCCCATGACTTTGGGCCCAAGTCGTCGTTGAATAATCTTATCCAATCCCTCAAAGCTTCCACCACAAATAAAAAGAATATTGGTGGTATCGATTTTAACAAATTCTTGTTGCGGATGTTTTCTCCCCCCCTTTGGTGGGACACTGGCCATAGATCCTTCAATCACTTTGAGTAAGGCTTGTTGGACACCTTCACCAGAAACATCGCGAGTGATAGATGGATTATCTGATTTTCGGGTAATTTTATCAATTTCATCAATATAGACAATGCCACGTTCTGCTTTTTTAGCATCATAATCTGCATTTTGAAGCAAGGCCAGAATAATGGTTTCAACATCTTCACCCACGTAGCCAGCTTCTGTTAATGTTGTTGCGTCTGCAATAGTAAATGGAACATCCAAAAATCGAGCAAGGGTTTGAGCTAACAATGTTTTTCCGGTCCCTGTTGGACCAATGAGCAAAATATTACTTTTTTGAATTTCGACTTTATCTTTTCGATTTGAAACAGGGGCATCCAAGCGTTTATAATGATTATAAACCGCAACAGACATAATTTTTTTAGCAAGATCTTGTTCAATAATGTATTCATCCAGCATGGCTTTAATATTTTTAGGATTCATGACTGAATTTTTGGCATCTTTCACATCATCATCTTCAATAATATCTTGACACAAAACAATACACTCATCACAAATATATACATCAGGCCCAGCTATTAATTTTTTGACAGCATTCTGATCTTTTCCGCAAAAAGAA
>PEAL01000523.1 GCA_002753725.1 Deltaproteobacteria bacterium | reverse complement strand
AATCAGTTCATCCATGTCAATACCTCAACAAACACGAAAATAACGACTCCTTCTATCGACTATCAAGAATTTGATTTTCCTACCCTTTCCAACAAGCCTGTTAAAAAAAGTTCCACAAAATCTAAACAATTAGAGACTGCATCTGAATCCAATCCTGTTACCTTTGATAAAATATCAGGATATCAATCAAAATATGGCCCGCTTCCACAATGTCTGCAAGGTACAGATATTGATGGTGAACTATTGCTGGATGCCAACGGAAAATTAATTGTCAATCAAGGTCTGCGGAATTTATTTGAATATTTTATATCAGCAAAACCAGAGGAATCTATTGAGATAATATTGGGCCGTATCCGAGAATATATTCAAAATCAAATTCCAGATGAACCCGCACAACGTGCAATTTCTATCCTGGAGTCTTATATTGCATATAAGAAAAAATTAGAAGAAGTTGAAAGCCCGGAAGGTCTTCAAGGAGAAGCCTTGGGAACGATGGATGCTATCAAAGATGCTTTGGCCAACCGGATGCTTTTACGTCGCCAGTTTATGTCTTCAGATGTTGTTATGGCTTTTTATGAAGATGAAGAAAAATACGACCAATTCAACCTACAACTAATTGATATTAAGCAAAATAGCGTATTATCGCCAGAGGCTAAAGAACAACAAATTATTGAGATTGAAGAAATATTGCCTGAATCGATTCGATTGATGCGACAGGAAGAGAGACAGCGAGAAAAATTAAACCAACAAATCGAGGAAATGCGGAAACAAGGCAAAACAGATAAAGATGTTTATGAATTAAGAAAAAAAGAACTTGGACAAGAAGCTGCTGATCGATGGCAAAAACTTGAACAAGAATCAAAAGTGTGGGATAGCAAAATCGATACCTACATGAAACAACGAGAAACAATTACATCTGATTCGGATTTATCAGACCAGGAAAAAAATCTGGCCATTGATCGTTTAAAATTTGAATCTTTTGAAGAAAATGAAATCAGACGAGTCAATCGTGAGGAGAAGATTCGTTCACAAAAATAATAATCAGGAGGATCTAATGAAACAAAAGGTTATGCTCATTTTTGGGTGTTTATTTGCGATCATGATTTCTGGAAATTCTTTTGCTGAAAGTATTCAGAAACAGACAACGCCTTCTTCTGCTGTTCGACAAAAACAAGCACGAGAAACAGAACCACAAGAGAAATTAGGGTTGGAAGACGCCATTCATATTTTAAAAGTGCTATCAGGCTACACATCAGCTCCGCCTGCTTTTGATGCCACCGGTACATGGGCAGTGCAAAGTGTTCAAAATGGTGTGGTTCGAAAGGGCGAAGTGTTTTTACAGATGCGTCCTGATGGCGCCATTACCGGTTATGCAGAGTTAACTTCATTACCAGGACTCTCTACGGTCACTGGACAGGTTCATGGGCTGACATTTGATCTTCATCTGACATCAGACTTTGGGACCATGTCGGTTGGTGGGTCTGCAGATGCAGAGGGAGATAGCATCAGCGGTTCATTTTTTCTTCAAGACAATGTAGAAGTTTTCTGGGATGGTCATAAACAGACAACCCAAACGGTTTCAGGAACTTACCAGCATGATACAGAACAAAATATTCTTACGTTGCTCTTCGAAGAAGGTGGAAGTATGTTTTTTACCATATATGAATTTACAGCGACTGTATTATCTGTGAATTGTAACGGAGATATTTGTACGATTTGGGAACGAAAAAACGGTGAAACACTTAATCTTGAAGGTGTCTGGAGAAACAATCAACAGGAAGGTGTCGAGCAAATTATCACCTTTTATGCAGATGGTACGTTCTCAAATATTCAAAAAGTAACACAATAATTTCTGGTGTCTCCTTCCCAAACACCCCGGGGGTTTACACTTAATTGCTTTCTTTCTATTGGAAGCGGTCTTCTCATGACCGCTTCCTTCCCGCCCATCAGTTTGTATGCCCTGGCATACATTGCTTGGGTTCCCCTTTTATTTGCAATTCGCAGTTCCAGCTTTGTATCTGCCATTTTTTTGGGATGTATTACAGGACTTGTTCATGAAACGATTCTTTTATCCTGGATTATCCCCACATTAACCATACATGCACAATTTTCAGTCCTTTATGCTTTTGTCCTTACCATTGTCATGAGTGCGATCCTCTCGGCAAGCTTTGCCATATGTGCTGGATTAACTCACCTGTTTTCAAAAAAACCGCATCATCTGTATTGTTTACCTTTTTTCTGGGTCGGTCTTGAATGGCTAAAATCTCATGGACAGCTTGCTTTTCCCTGGGAACTTATTGGCTATAGCCAATACAAGTGTACAACGTTTATACAGATTTCTGATATTTTCGGTATTTATGGTGTTTCAGCTGTCATTCTTCTGGTCAATGTCAGTATTTTTATTGTGCTATTGGCATTTTTTCAAAAGCAATGGAAAGGGCAAACAATTTCAAATCAATTACTGGTCATCTCTATCGCACTGTTAATATGCATACCGACACTGATTTTCATATATGGCTCAAAGCAAATTGCACACATGGATGCATACCTGCCCCACGTACTGCACAAAACAGTAATGATTGTTCAGCCAACGATTCCGCAGGGTGAAAAATGGGATGGAGACAACCGAATTCCCATTACAGAAAAAATGGTCCAGTTAACAGCCACAGGAAAACATAATAAAACTGTTGACCTGGTTGTCTGGCCAGAAACAGCATTGCCTTACCCCTTTCATAGCAAGCATCGGTTGAGGCAGTTTGTTTTGCAAGCCATTCAGCAGATGAATATTGGATTGGTCGTGGGCACGCCAACATTTATCAATAGTAACAATCAAACCACAAATCATAATTCTGCTTATGTGATTGATCGGCAAGGAAATATTCAATCTCGCTATGATAAAGTACGTCTGGTTCCTTTTTCAGAGGTTTTGCCATTTCCGTTTCTTCAAGGATTATGGATGCACTGTGGTGCCCCTGATAACAAATTTTCTCCAGGGATATTCGGACAAATTCATTCACTGAACGATTTTAATTTAGGGATACAAATTTGTTTTGAAATTATTTTCCCACAATATGCGAGAATTCTTTCTGACAAGGGAGCGAATCTTTTGGTCAATATCAGCAATGATGCCTGGTTTGGACAGACGGCCAGTCCTTATCAACATTTTTCAATGGCTGTATTTCGTGCAGTGGAAAACAAACGTGCATTGATACGATGTGCCAATACCGGCATCAGTGGTATAATCGATCCTTGTGGCAGGATTCTCTCCCAATCACAGTTATTTGAAACCACAACAGTTGTTCATCGTGTACCGTTGGTTCAAACAAAACAAACCCTGTATTCAAAATGGGGTGATTTTTTTGCAATAGGATCGCTTCTTTTTTCATTGGTATGGATCAGTTGGAAGGGGAGTTATCGCATATTCCAATAGAAATTGCCGCAATGTTGTATTGGTACAATGATAGCAGTATTTGATGCCCG
>PEAL01000522.1 GCA_002753725.1 Deltaproteobacteria bacterium | reverse complement strand
TTCGAGTCAAGGGTAGACTTGCCCCCTTTCCCCTTTCTCGTTTACATTCCCGAACAAGTTTTAAGAGCTTGAATGGCTTCTTCAAGCCCTATACGGTTATCATTTTTCAAATCCCATTTCGTTCGTTCGGCAAGAACCGCCTGATCCAGTTCCTGTTGTGTATAAAACCCATCGTATAAGATGCGCTGTACAACTTTTTCAGCAAAATATTCATGTGCTTTTGTTGTGGGATGGACAGAATCCCAGAAAAAATAATCTTCCGCCGGCCCCTCGTTTGTTTCGTCTGTGGCGTAAAAGCCTTCATCTAATTTCATATATGAACCGGTAATATTTGGAAAAATTTGCTTTTGTATAATCTCATCCATGATTTGAAATAAATCAAACTCATATACAGCTATACCGGGTTTATTCATTAACAGTTGATTAATCGTATGCATGAAGCCTGCGTTATATGATGCTGACAATTGTGTTGCACCAGCAATTTCTTCTTCTGAACGCCAGTTGTAAAAAGGAGATTTCCCGATGTCCGGAAGTGTCATAACAACATAATTAGTTGCCCCGATATTGAGAAGTTTAGTGACAGCGTTTGAAACATCTGTCATCGCATTGGTTATCATTTCATCCGGTTGCATGCCGGGAAAGCCCCCCATTCCAAATCTGATGAGATTGTTCGCACCGATCCAGATGGTAAAAAGTGTTTCAGAAGGTTCAAACGTATGTGCTTCATCGATATATCTGTCAATTTGAGCGATTAATCCCAACTGAGGTATTGTTTCTGTATCTGATAAGGCTTGAATGTCATCATTAATATGCTTACTGGTCATGGCCCCTATAAAAGCGTTGTTATCAAGCGTTGCATTAAGTTCTCTTGCCAGATATTCTATCCAGACATCTCCATTTGTCATGGCCTCTCGCGCTGTTGATACATAAGTTTTCAAACCATGATGATCTGAAAGACTGTCTCCAAAAGTAACGATATGTTTAATTTTGTGTGCAGAAGCGATTGATGGAATCAATAAAAATAAACAAAAAAACATCATTACATGTGTACCCGCAATGAATTTAATTTTTTTTAAAATACAGTTCATGGATATTCTCCTTTTTGTTATAAAAAATTATTAAGGAATGCTCAAAAAATAAGTTCCCCATTTTTTTATGTGCCACGAACGTGTAGGGGCGAACCTTATGTTCGCCCTACAGTGGACTTTAGAATTATAAAATTTTCTTTGTCAATTGTTTATTAAACATGGTGTAGACAACACGTTGCCAGTGAATATCAGGCTTTTCCTGTTCATCAATTTGTGTACCAAAGAAATATTGAAAGGATTGTGGCACTTTGGATTTTGGCTTGATCAATGCGTCGCTGGTTTCTAACTGAACAGGGCCCCCCCATAAATATTCAATCCCCATCATGGTGTTGTTAATATATTCTTTGACCAGGGGTTTTTCTTCAAATTTATGAACCAGGTACAGGGTATTGCCTTTATTTTTTTCAGAATCCACTTCAATAAAGGGTGGGTGATAAAGAGAATTCAAAATCATATTTCGATAAGCGTTGGCATCTTTGGTTTTAACAAAATATTCCCATACCATCTTTTGACGATTCATTCGTTTTCCGGAAACAAAAAGCTTGTGTCTGTTTACAAAATCCTGATCAATAAAAAAATTGATAAACATGAAATCGCATAAATTTTTTCGAACATCAAAAATTTTCTGTTTTCCTCTGTTGGTTTCCTGATCGTATTTTTTTCGCAGATTAATATCTTGAATTCGTTGAAAATCATAAAGATCTTTCCCTTTGTTGGCCATTTCCTCGATATCATAAAACATGCGCATACCCAACGCATAAGGATTGAGTCCCACGCGGGGTAAAGCGGTTACACCGGCATTGACTCTTGCAAAATCAACCTCATGACCTTTGATACGATCATCTTTTAAAAAAAGGATTTCATGCCAGTAACTGGCCCAACCTTCATTCATAATTTTGGTTCGAATCTGGGGTTGAAAAAACAATGATGTTTTTCGAACAACCTCAATGATAGATTTCATCCATTTGTTGGTTTCCTTGTTCAAAAATTCTGAATGTTCCATAATATAGCTCATAACATCGGTGATACGATGTATTTTTTTTTCAAGCTGTTTTTTGTACAAGGCTTCAAATTCAGGATATTTGGTTTCTATTTCTGCGAAAAAAAGGCTTTCCGCATGATCTATGTTTTCTTTCAAACACTTGTTATATCGTTCGATTTCCTTGATATACGCATTGATTTTAATCGATTTGACTTCCTGCAAAAACACATCAAAATAATAATTTAATCGTTTGGATACGTCTTTACAGTCAACATGATCCAATCCGGATAATTCCCGATGATAGCCCACAAGATTATCGATACTGCGTGCAAATTCAATGACATAATCCACATAACGTCCGTGTTCTGATCGAAGTCTTGCAATCAAGCGTTTATCAGACAGAGCTTCGCCGGTAAAATCATATTCCCAGGTATGCTTGAAAAAAACATTGTTTTGAAAAAAATCAATATGACCGATGACATGATAGAAAATCATCACATTAAGCCAGTCCGGATTATTATCATTATAAAAGGATATGGCCGGGCGCGTGTTGATAACTGTTTCATAAGGGTTTCCAGGATATAGCTCATATTTTCCTTTTTCCTTGAGCACTTCAACATCATGTACCCAATAATCGTAAAGGGTAGGAATCATATTTTTCGGGCTTAACTCAATCAAGTCACGGTTGGAAACAATGTATTCCAAGGATTCATCCAGAAAACTCAAGCCAGCATCTCTTGCCCGTTCCTTACAGCCTTCCATGATTTTTTTGGTTTTTTGATCAATCAGTTCCATAACATATCTTTCTCATGAAATAAGGTTTCGGATACTTTCAATCAGACGGGTTTCATTGGCATCATCAGGAACGATATCCATCCGTATTAAATCAGGATGATCCATCAACAGGCCAGATTTTTCGAGATATTCCTGTACTTCACTGGTGCCACTCTGGTAGCCAGATGTTCTTGAAGCAATGGTAATTCCTACACGACTGGCATAGGTGATCATTTTTTTCAATTCAGGGATCGCTTCTTTACCTTCCCTGTCCCAGTCATCACCGTCTGTTCCGTGAAACACATAAATATTATAGTCTGAAACCAGATTTTCTTTTTCAACGATTTCATTGACCAGTCGATATGCTGAGGACACTTGCGTGCCACCAGCAACTTTTGAATTGTAATAGGTATAAAAATTATCCACTTCTGAAGCATCTGTATCATGAAGGATAAATCGGGTTTCTACCTGACGTGCATACTGGTAGAGAATCCAGCTATAAATAAGAACATGTTGGGAAACAACGACTTCTGTGGGTTTTCCGGTCATGGAGCCTGAATAATCACGAAGAAAAAATACCATGGCCTGAGATTCAAAATCTTTTTCCCGAGATAAAATTCGATAGATACGATCGGATGGAGA
>PEAL01000521.1 GCA_002753725.1 Deltaproteobacteria bacterium | reverse complement strand
CTTCTGAGCGACACGAGCAGCTTCAATGGCGGCATTCAATGCCAGCATATTGGTTTGACGGGCAATTTCTTCAATAATGCTAATTTTTTCTGCAATGCTTCGCATGGCGGCTACTGTTTCAACAACAGATTTACCACCTTCTTGAGCATCAACAGCAGCTTTTTTGGCAATGGCAGATGTTTCTCTGGCATTGTCAGCATTTTGAGTTACGGTACTACTCATTTCTTCCATGGAACTGGACACTTCTTCCACACTGGCTGCCTGTTCTGTCGATCCCTGGGAAACTTGCTGTGCACTTGCGCTGATTTCCTGGCTGCCGGTTGCAACCTGATCTGAGGCCATTTGAACATTTTGTGCAATTTTGGTTAAATCACGGAGCATTACCTGGAATGCGCTCATAAGTTCATCATCATCTGAGCGTTTCTGAACCTGAATCATCAGGTTCCCTTTGGCAATTTCACTCGTAATGGCAACAATTTTTTTCATGGATGCAAGCATGTTTGAAAGGGTAATCATGAGCGTGTCATGCTCAGAGCGTTTTTCGACACTGACATTCATTTTACCAACAGCAATATCCTGAGCCAGAAGGGGCACCTGATTCATGGCATCAATTAACATATTCAGATTGTTTTTGATTTCATTGAAATCGCCGTTATAAGTATCTGAAATTTTTTCAGGGATATCACCTTTGCTGATACGATCCACATATGTTGCTGCCACATTCAATGGTTGAATAATGGCATATAGCAGGTCATTGACACCAGAAATAATCCGTTGGTAATTGCCCTCAAAATTATTGGTGTTCGCGCGAGTGTCTAATTTACCATCAACGGCAGCATGAACAAGATCAAGGACACCTGTGGTCACTGCCATTTCTTTCGAAATATCAAGAACATATTCTAACCCACCAACAATATTTCCAGATGCATCTTTTAAAGGTGCCCCTGTGTATCGAATGGGCAATTCTCCGCTGGATAAACGTGCAGTCGTATCACTTGTACAAATTCGGTTTTGGTTCATGGCCTGGGTCACTTGACAATCCGGTGTCTGGCAATGTTTGGTATTAAAGAGGTTAAAACATTTTTGACCGATGCAGGAATCGAGTGTTCGATTTAAGGTTTGCGTGCCTGCAGGATTCATAAACTGAATGTTATATTCCTTATCGATCACCATAATGGGGGTGGGGACATTGTTTAGATAACTCACTTTGGTTTCTGCATCGGTAATGGCTTTTTTTACGTCAGTCTGATCAATCACAATTTCAAGAACGCCACAAATATCTCCCCTTTGATCTCGAATGGGAGAGCCTGTGTAACTGATTTCAAGATGATGTTTTCCCGGATGCGCATCGGTCTCACTTTTTTCAGTATTGCCGCTGATCATGGCACGACCACAGGCACAACCCGAATTCTGGCAGTCGCTGGTCTTGAAATGCGTATAACATTTTTGGCCAATGATTTGATTTTGAGGGACGCTCAGTATGTCTGTACCTGTTTTATTGAGATATTGAATGCTAAAATTTTTATCAATAATCATCACTGGCGTAGGAATTTTATCAATATGGCCGACCAAAGTGTCTACTGTTTTATTGATCCCATTGATAATATTGAGATAGTCGCCACTAAATTTTTGAGCATCTCCACGAATATCCAGACGACCTTTTATGGAAGCATCGGTCATCGTATTGACTTCTGTAACCAGTCCATTGATGACATCAATACATTGATTGACATTATTTTTAATTTTATTGAAATCCCCCTTGTAGTCATCGGTGATTTTTTCTGGAATACTACCTTTGCTGATACGATCCACATACTCTGCTGTAACATTCAGCGGCCCGATAACGGCATCCAGGGTATCATTGATACCTTTTACAATACTTCGAAAATTGCCCTCAAATTGGCTATTATCAGCTCGGGCATCCAATCGTCCTTCTTTAGCAGCTTTACTCAAGTCTGTAACAACTTGCGTGATAGATGCTTCCTTTGAAATATCCAGAACATATTCAATACCACCGATAATATTACCCTTTTCATCCTTTAAGGGAGCTCCAGAATAGCGAATGGGTAAATGGCCTGATGGCAATTTTGCAACGGTATCACCAGTAAAGACAGCATTTTCACGCATGGCTTTGGCGACCTGACAATTTGACGTATTACAATGGTCTGTCTTGAACAATTCACAACATTTTCTGCCAATGACAGATTCTGATGCCAGGTTCAAAGCATTCAGTCCGGCATTGTTCATGTAGGTCACACGTAACTCTTTATCAACAGTCATAATAGGGGTCGGTATAAAATCTAAAACTCGCGCTTTGCTCGATGCCTTTTCGAGAGCTGCACGCATTTGCTGCATTTCGACTGAGGATGATTCGACCGTTGGTGTTGGTTGAGATTTAGGCTCCCCTATTGATGATGATTCTGAGGTATCGGGAACGGTTCGTTCAAAGATGCTTTTGTCTAAAGTATTGTCCATAGTTTATTCCTCCAATGTTTATTTGGTTTACAGAAGACCTCTCTTTATATGTTCGATAGATTGATCGCACTCACAGACCCTATCCCCTCTTGCAGGACAAGGTATACCTGCGCGTTGAATGACTTCATTTGCGAGCTGTGCATACGCTTTAGCCCCTGGTGATGTTGGTGCATATTCGAGAATTGATTTTCCATAAGATGGTGCTTGTGTCAGCAAACCATCTTTTAAAATTTCCGTTTGAAATACTTTGTGGGTATAATGTCCACGAATAAGTCCAGATATTTTTTGAGTATCTTCAAGGTCTGGATTAACCAGCGTCAGTACAATACCCATCAGTTCGTTTTTCGTACCAATTCCTTTTTCCACGCGTTTGACAACATTCATCCAACTGATTAAACCTTCCAATGCCAGATATTCCGGTGTAACAGGTACAATAAATTGATCCGCAGCGACCAGAGCGGTCACTGACAATAAGGATATGGACGGTGGGCAATCACAAAGAATAAAATCATAATAAGGTACGACCTGATTGAGATTTTCTCTTAGACGATTTTCCCTGCCTTTGATATCCGAAAGTCTTAAATCGCAGTTGGCCAGTTCAATATCAGCGGTAATCAGATCTAATCCTGGCAGTATTGAACGACGGATCGCCTGATGAATGGGTATTTTTTGATAGAGAACATCAGCAATGGATGGAGCCAATTTTGACCAGGGAATGCCCAGGGAAACGGATGCAGATGACTGAGAGTCCAAATCGATCAACAATACCCGATAACCTGAATGGGCTATAGCCGCAGATAAGTTGACTGTTGTTGTCGTTTTACCGGTGCCGCCCTTGTTATTGACAATAATAATACGGTTGCCTTTATTATAAGCTCATGAAATATCCATAAATAATTTAAATAATTTAAAAAAAATGTGTCTCGTTGAAAAATAAAGAGATTAAGTACATACTTAAAACCCCAAAAATGCGCAAGTATTTTTATTAAAAAGATATTTTGCAATTTTGATGTTTTTTTTT
>PEAL01000520.1 GCA_002753725.1 Deltaproteobacteria bacterium | reverse complement strand
ATATCTTTTTTTTGATCTTCTGGCAGCCACCAAAAAAGGTGGCTGTTTTTTTGAATTAATTTGTTTTTGTCCATGTTGTTTATCTTTTTGCGCTTGGTATTGGAACAACTGGAGTCCACATCTTTAGATTTGGAGTCCACTTCTACATCTAAAGATGTGGACTCCAATCCAAAAGAAGTGGCCGAAACGATGATCAAGACCGATTTTTTTATTGATCCTATAATTTCTTATACAACAACCGATCAAATCCCTGCTTCATTCATTGTTTTGCCTGTTCAGCAGTTAAAAACCCAAATCCAGTACATTTCCATTCATTTTTATTACGCCAGATATGGGTAACAGTTTTTCAAGATCAATAATAAGATCTTTAAATGTAAGAGTAATCGGCTCGTTGTTAATGATGGCTTTTGCCATACCATTGGCGCCGCCTTTATGTGTATAGGTAAGGTCTGCTTCCAGCTTGATTTGATTCTCACCAAAAGCAAAAGTATCTGAACCGTTCATTCCAACCAACAATTCTTTGTTGGTCAGCTCATTATTGGCTGCAAAGAGAAAACCGGAAAGTTCATGACCACATATTGAAAATGATGTGGATGAAAGGGTTGCTTTATATCCACCGTTTTCAGGGGCAACTGCGGCAATGGCATCTCCTTTGACAGTACAATTCTTAAATGTAAAATGATCAAAGGTTAAATACGCTTTTGTATCAAATATATTGGATTGTAATTGAACAGTACCTGAAATGCCAAGGCATTCATCTGATCCATTAAACTGAAATGAAGCATTGAAAGGATAAAAATGAACGATCACCACTTTTCCACAAGGGATGTTGGTATCATCGATCAATGTTTTGATCACTCCGGCGAGGCCATCATTACTGATATCAATTGAATCAAGTAATTGTATCAGGCCTGAGACGTCTGACATTAAAGATTGGGCGTCATCGGTTTGCGAGCCGGATGTTGATGCATTGGAATGATCATTTTTTGCATCAGATACATTTGTATTTGTCAGACCATTGGTAACGCCAGCAATGACCTGTAAAGCAATGATGGCTTCTTCCAAACCAATTTTACAGTCATTGTTACTATCCCCTGGAGGACATGATTTTTGATCGGATGCATGGGCAATGCATGGAATTGTTGATGTCAATAAAAACAGTACCATCAATCCGGTAAGGGTAAATCGTCTCACCAGTAATTTTTTCATAATATTTCTCCTTTTATTCTTTATTGATCATTAGGAATGGTCGAAAAATAAGTTCTCCATTTTGGCGTACTACAATTGCTTTACCGCCTGGACGCGGCCTTCATTGTACATCAGTAACAATGACTTGACATCATCGGGTTTGAAAAAGTCTTCAACCAGATATTTTGATGGATAAGATTTTAACGTTCCAATCTCAGTATATCTCAAATATTTCAACGCTTCAGTGCTGCCATTAAATCGTCCTTCAGGCATCAAGTCAAGCCATGCGTCAGGTTTAAAATAATATCGATATAAAAATGTTTTTCCGATAAATGGATCCCAAAACTGAATGCGTCCCCCTGTACCTGTCGCCACCAGGTATTTTCCATTTTTTGAAAATTGAACCGAGTAAACGCCACCCCAATGTCCTTTCAGTGTTTTTCGACACTCTCCGGTCTGAACATCCCACAATTTCACGGTTTGATCATAACTTCCACTGGCTAAATATTTACTATCCGGTGAAAAAGCCACTGAGACCACCGAATGAGAATGACCTTTTAGAACATGAACGATTTTGCCCTTTTGAGCTTTCCACAATCTCACGGTTTGATCATAACTTCCACTGGCAATAAATTTACCATCCGGTGAAAAAGAAACAGAGACCACCGACTTTGAATGTCCTTTTAATGTTTGCAGTGCTCTGCCATATTTAACATTCCACAAACGAACCGTTTTATCGTGACTTGCGCTTGCAAGTGTCTGACCGTTGGGTGAAAATTTCACAGAGAGAACAGGATGGGTATGTCCTTTGAGAGCCTTGAGAGATTCACCTCTTTGAACACTCCAAACCCGTATGGTTTGATCATGACTTCCACTGGCAAGAGCCTTTCCATCTGGAGAAAAGTCTACGGTGCTGACGGTACTTGAATGCCCGTAAAGAACATGCACAGACGTTTTATTTTGAATATCCCAAATACGTATGGTTTGATCATCACTTCCGCTGGCGACGAACTGACTATCTGGCGAATAATGAACAGCATTGACTTGAGCCTGATGCCCTTCAAGAACCTGGGCATCGCCATTTTGAATATTCCACAAACACACGGTATGATCAGTGTTTCCATTAACAAGAGATTTACCATCTGGGGAAAAAGACACGGCCGTGATTGAATTTTTATTTTCTTCAAAAACGTGAACCGTGCCACCCTTTTGAGTATCCCATAGACGCATCGTTTGATCATCACTTCCGCTGACAAGTTGCGTATTATCCGATAGAAATGCAACAGAGCTTACATATTTTTGGTGTCCTTTTAGAATATTGACCGGATACGCGTTTTGAACATCCCATAATCGTACCGTCTGATCATAACTGGCACTGGCAAGAACCTTGCCATCTGATGAAAAATCTACAGCGGTCACTGTGCTTGAATGACCATGAAGCACATGCCGTGTATCGCCTTTTTGAAGATCCCACACGCGCACAGTCTGATCATCACTTCCACTCGCAAGAAAATTGCCATCAACTGAGAACGTCACTGAACTGACATATCGTTGATGCCCTTCTAACTCTTTTACAGGCTCACCTGTTGTCGTATCCCATAAACGGATAGTATGATCATAACTGGCACTGGCAAGGACATTCTTCGTTGGAGAAAAATCAACAGATACGACTGTATTGGAATGTCCTTTCAACACATGAATGACATTGCCATATTTGACATTCCACACATGCACGGTTTGATCTTCACTCGCACTGGCAATGGATTCGTTATCTGGTGAAAAACTAACCGAACAGACACATCCCTGATGTCTTTGATAGTTGTAAACAGACGAACCATTTTGAAGACTCCACACGCGCACGGTCTTATCATCACTGGCACTGGCAAGATGTTTACCATCTGGCGAAAATTTTACGGCGTTGACCGCAAGCTGATGCGCATCCAATTGAAAAAGAATATGTTTACCTTTTAAATCAACAATAAGAATCCCACCACCACTATCGCTGCTGGCCAAAAGATTTAAATTTGAATGATAACTGACGGAACAAACGGGGTAGTTATGCCCTGACTGCACCGCAGGTCTCAATTTCGTTTTATCGGGTTTTTGATCTATTGGGAGATCTTCTTCCACCTCTGTTGTATATGAATCCTGATTATCCAGAATAATAGGCTGGTTCTGTTCCTCTTCATTAGATGACTCAGATGCATCGGATATATCTGAACCATCAGGTTTATCGAATTTATCTGGTTCATCAGATTCATCAACATCGATTTCAATGTCAATGTCATCAATGTCTAACGTATCAACT
>PEAL01000519.1 GCA_002753725.1 Deltaproteobacteria bacterium | reverse complement strand
TCCTGTCCAATGAATGGCGAAGCCTTCATGAATGGAATGCGGTGCTGATTCGTCAAGAACCTCCTTTTGACACCTCTTATTTGACTTTAACCTACTTAATGGATTTTGTTGTTAAAGACACCTTTGTTATGAATCATCCGGCGGGAATTAGAAACAATAACGAAAAAGTATGCTCGTTAAAGTTTCCTCACTGGTGTCCCCCCTCCTTATCAGGAATTGATTCTGATGTATTAATGAGTATGGGCTCTGACTTACGGAAACTTCCAAAAGTGTTGAAGCCTCTTTTTTTTAAAGGAGGTAAGGGCGTGTCGCTATATGGTGAAAAGACTGCGAGATTTGAGAATGGTTTTATGCTTCAGGATTTCGTTCCTCATAAAGGTTGCGGGGACAAACGCATTCTTTTACTCGATGGGAAGATTTTGGGCGCTTTTGCGAGATTACCTGGCGATGGTGATTTTAGAGCCAATATGGCTTTAGGGGCTCGGGCCATAAAAGCAACGATAACATCTCGTGAGGAGCGAATCATCGCCGATTTAAGTCCTTTTTTAAGGGATCAGGGTCTTTATTTTGTGGGTCTAGATGTGTTGGATGGTTGGTTATCTGAGATTAATGTGACGAGTCCTGCGGGAATACCTGAGATTAATGGGTTTGATGGTGTTTGTCTCGAGGAAAGCGTTGTTGATTTTATTGAGAGTCGGTCGGATTTATAAAAGTTGTTTTTGCGCAATTTTCTCACAACCTGTTTGGCGGAAATGAAATGCCATTTTGTGTTAGGTAAGAAAAATGGTGTCTTCTTCTTGCAGGTCGAATTGGTCTTCTGTCATGGCTTCTGCTAATTCATAGGATTCTTCAGGTAATTCTTTGATGAAAGGCGAAGTGCGCATGATGACTGTGCCCGCTTGCCTATCGTAGCGTGTTAAGGGATGCATGAGATAAAGCTTTTGCTTTGCTCTTGTCACAGCGACGTAAAAAAGACGTCTTTCTTCTTCCGTAGCCTCGGGATTATTAGCCGTCATATGATGAGGGAATTGACCCTCCGCTAAGCCCAATATAAAAACAGCTTTCCATTCAAGACCTTTTGCCTGATGAATGGTAGAAAGAATGAGTTGTTCGGGCCGTTCGGAAGACTCTGATCCGTCAAAGCTCTCCCCTTTAAAGTTTTCCTTGAGAGATATGTCGTTGAGAAGAAGACCTACTGTTTCGTAATGACGGGCAAAACGACTTAATTCAAGTAAATCATCCAAACGATCTTTGGCGTTGTCATAGCGATTTTCCATCATGCGCTTAAAATTAGAGTCGAGAAGGTATAGGATGAAGGATTCAGGATCGGTATTTTGCTCTTGTAGATTAAACAGACCTTTCATGATGGATTGAAATTCTCTTAATTTGGCGCCGGCGCTTTTGAGGGTACTTGGGGGCCATTGAGATTCGCAAAGAACTTTGGGCGATTTTCCTTGAAGAATGAACTGCATATAAGCTTGATGTAATTTGTGCGCTGTTTTGGGACCTATTCCTGGATAAAATCCCAAAACTCTATCCCATGAAATAGCATCCTTGGGATTCTGTATAATTCGCAAATAACCACACAAATCCTTAATATGGGCCTGCTCAAAAAAACGGACGCCACCTCTTAGCACATAAGGTATTTGACGTCTTGATAATTCCCATTCCAAGTCAGCGGCTTGATAACGCGCTCTAAAAAGAACGGCAATATCACTTAAAGCTATTCCCTGATCCATCAGTTCAATTAATTGATCGGCAACAAAAAAGGCTTGTTCGCGTGTTTCTCTTACACGTACACAGAGAGGCCTTTCGTGAGATCCGGCAAGACTAACAAGTTTCTTGCGAAACTGTTGTTCGTTATTCAAAATACTGCGATTGGCCAAAGACACTATCTCTTCAGATGAACGGTAATTGGATTCAAGTCTAAATATTTTGCAATGCGGATAGCGATCAGGAAACTTGAGTATATTCTTTACCTGGGCTCCACGAAAAGAATAAATGGACTGCGCGTCATCTCCAACAACTAACAAATTGCCGTGTTTTTTGGCCGTTAATTCAACAACCTCATTTTGTAGTTCATTAATATCCTGGTATTCATCAACGAGACAATGAATGAAACGATTTGTTAATTTTTCTCTGACACTTTCGCACTCCTTAAGAAGCTTAATCCACAGGACAATTAAATCATCAAAATCCAAATTATCTGACTCACGCTTGCGGCGCTCATATTCTTTATTGATCTGATTAAGCTCATCAATAAAAGGAATGAAATAATCATATTGTTCTAATACAATACTTTCAATGGACTTACGTGTGTTGACTGCCAGGCTAATGATTTTCTGAATGACTGAGGCTTGCGGAAATTTTACTCTGGATGAATGAGTTTTCATAGAAGACAAACATTGTTTTATGACCCGACGTGAATCATCCTGATCCATGATCACAAATTGTGGGTTGAGACCCGCTTCTTTCGCGTACATGCGTAATATGCGGTGTCCCATATGATGAAAAGTTCCGCACCAGAGGTTTTGAATATCCTGATTCAAATGCTTTTCGGCTCTATGTCTCATTTCATGAGCCGCTTTATTGGTAAAAGTCACCAGCATGATATTCTCTGGCCTAACTCCCCTATCCAACAAGAAGAGCAAGCGATAAACAAGCGTGCGAGTTTTGCCGCTACCAGCACCAGCAAGAACCAACGCGGCCCCATCTGCCTTGGTAACGACTTCCATTTGAGCTTCATTCAGCGCTTCGGAATAAAAAGAAGCCGTTTTCTGAATAGTCTGAGGCTTAGTGAGAATAATCTTACGAATCATTTGGGATTTGAGATATTAAAATCAACAAGACGATTCTTGGATGCAAATAGAGATGGTAATTGAGCCGACATGGAATGGGCGGTTTGAATTTCGCTCGCTTCAAATTTCTTGTAATAGTTTATGGTGGATAAATTCAAAACCCCGATGGGTTTATTTTCAAGATATAGCGGTAAAACAGCCAAAGATTTAACTCTCAATTTTTTTATATGACCTTCCTCCAAATGTGAAATGCAAATCGTTTGTTTGTTTTTGAGAGCCGTGCCGGCTATGCCTTCCCCCCACTTAAGTTTTTTGCCAGAAAAAGGAAAAACATTAAGGCCCTTAGCGGCTACAACCTTCAAACGTTTTTTTGACGAATTGAAAAGCATAAACGAAACTCTCTCCGTACCTGTAGCCGACAGAAGCGAGCCTAAAATATCATCCAAAGAAGCCTCGAATGATGCCAATGGACGCGGCTGATGACGAGGAATTGACGGCTGTACGCGGGTTGCGCGTCGTCTTTCTTTATCCCAAGCTTTTAAGCTAAAAAGACAATTGGAAAGGGGTTGCAAAAGTCTCTGTACGCATTTAAGGCGAAATCGGTTCAAGAGAGGCTCGGCATGGTGGGCTATCCAAACGAATCCCAATAACTCATCAAAACGAATAAGAGGCAAAAAAGCATACTCGGTTAAAAAAGGCAAATG
>PEAL01000518.1 GCA_002753725.1 Deltaproteobacteria bacterium | reverse complement strand
TGGTGGGCAGAATTTTTTTTTTTTTTTCGCCATGTCATGACCCTGGCCAATGATGATCAAATGCGAATATGGGAAACCCGCTCAGGAAAATTGCTTTTTCATTTTGATTATAAAGGACAATATAAATTTTTTATCCCGAGTTTCGATGGTATGCAGTATGTTTATTCTGTTGAAAATGACATCGCCTATGTATGTGATGTTCAAACCGGCTCTGTCCTTTTTGAGCTTGAGGGGCATAATGCCAATGTTTTATGCGGGGCCTACTCTTTTGACAAACACTATTTTGTTACGGGTTCTGCTGATCATACTGCACGAATGTGGGAAGCCAAAACTGGAAAGCCCATGTTTCAATTTAAAGGTCACAAAGATAGTATCAATGCAGTAGCCTTTTCCAAAAAAGGAAAATACCTGATCACAGCAGGCGGCTCCCCTTTAATATCCAAAGACAATACAGCATATGTGTGGGATTTATCGTCGAAAAAGTTACTTCATACTTTTACCGATCATGCCTTATCCATACAAAGTGTATGGTTTATTCAAAATGATCAACTCGTCGTAACATCAGACGCTTCCCATGTTCGGTATTGGGATATGAACACAGGTCAACAAAAGCACATTCATAAAACAGGGTGTTGCCGGTATAAAAAAGAATATTCTGTTTCTCCGGATGGCAATTTATTTGTCACAACGTCTGGTGACAATAAAATGGAGCTGGTTAATGTGAACACCGGAAAAACAAGACATATCCTAAAAGGTCATGAAAGCCAAATCAACAATGCCATTTTTTCTCAGGATGGAAAACTGGTGGCCAGTGCATCAAAAGATCGAACGGTTCGAATATGGGATGTATTGTTTGGTAAACAACTCCACCGATTGCAAGGCCATGAACAGGCTGTCAATAGTGTTGCTTTTTCTTCAGATTGTCGGTATGTGATTACATCATCAGATGATGGCAATGTCAAAATATGGCCAGCCAATTATAAAATCATGCAACACTCTATCAATAAATACAAAACACGAGGAAATGTCCGGCAATTGACCCATGAAGAAGAATGTGAATTTTTGGAAAGCACCAATACGTCTTATTCTTTTTTATAGCAATTATTGCATAAAAATTATAGAGAAGGAATAAAGGCTCTGTTATGTTCGTAACAAACGTAGAAATCAGGGAGAAAGCTTTTCCCCCTGATCCTACTGAGGTTATGATATTACCGGGCCATTTTTTTTATGCGCAAAATCAGCCCGATGAGAACACAAATAAATACAAAGCCTATAATTTCATGCCAGCGCGGTGACGAAGTATTGCCCAGGCCATCAATAAAGCACCCTGAGCTACCACCATCACCCGATGCCGCAGGCGTCGGCGTGTCAATGATCACATCCAACCCTACCAGGGTCAAATGATTCATTTCTACAAAGACCAGACCATCTTCTTCAACGGTTGTAGAACCTTTTTCACTTCGAAATCCTTGCACACCATCGCCCTGTTCATTGACCAGAATTTCAAGGGATAGCTTGCTTAAATCAGAAATACTGGACAGTATTTCTGAGGTTGGATTCAAATAAATGGGAAGAGAAATCAAAGGCGCATTTTCCATTCGAGAGTCCAGTAAAATGGGATTGTATCGCACCGGCTTGCCGGCAAATGGGCCTTCTGCAATATAAAAAGACAGGGATACACCATTGCCCGCATTGGATGGGCCAAAGGTGTAGTAATTGACAGCAATGCCAAGTTTATCATCGGGTTGTATCTTTGTGAGTTGATTGTATGGGCTGGGCTGAAATTGATCGGTTTGTGCATTGTAGCCTAATTGCCCACCACTGCCGTCAGCATCGTCAATATAAAGATATTCCAGCGGAATGGCAGGAATATGAATCGACAAATGACGATCAATCCCCTGATTATCCATCAGAGTCGTATGACACACCGTGCCTGCAAGGGGATAGAATTCACTGCTTCCCTGTGAAATATATAGGGGGGAATGACCATATTTTTCAGTAAACGCTGTCGCATCATCGGTTGAAACCGAGCGATTTCGATCAATAATGTTTTGCCGCCAGGTGATTGTGATTTGATCAATCTTTTCTGCATACCCATAGGCGCCGCCATAAAAAAGAAATTCAACCTCATATGTATTTCCTGTTGCACTTGTCCAGGGATCTGATGGTGTCCATTGGTAAGCATAAGGGGCATTTGATGAACCATCACCGGTGATATCCTGACGTGACACGGGAATTTCTCCGGATGCTGTCTGGATATGCATATAGAATTGATCATTTCCACCCATATTCTTTTTTACCGCCCAAATTTTGATGCCGCTTGGTGTCAGCATGTAGGACAGATCCACGTCCGGTGGATGCGGATTGAATGCTTCTTTTCGCGTTAATGTGATATCCAGTTGCTGATCTTCATAGCATTCAAAATATTTTTGCCGGTTTTCCTGTCTTTCATACTCAAAGGGCAGATAATTTGCTGCTATGATCAACAATCGATAGTCACCTTTGGGAAGGGTTACATCAACAGTATTTGTAAGGTTATCACCGTTGATAATCATCTGCCCTGTGTCTGCATCGATAAACATATATGTGTATTCATCCAATTGGATGTATGGATCGAGCAATTGAATGCGAAGATCAACAAATTGATGGGTTGTTGTGTCAGATGCCAGGGTGATATTGACCAACGCTGCGTTTGAGTCTGCGGTGCCATCGTTGACTTTGAATGAAAAGGTATCAAGACCGGATGCATTGGCATGCGGATAATATACAAACCGACCGGTTACCGGATTGATCAACACAAACAAGCCCTTCTGAGGTTGCTGGATCAATGAATATGTCATGATATCTCCATCCCTGTCCAATGCGGTCAAGCGCCCCTCAATACTGTTGGTATCACTGCTTTTAAATGATCCTGAATTGGCTCTGGGGGGATCATTGATATTTTTGACGATGAGCGTCACCTGTGTTTCCTTTGATGTGGAGACGCCATCGCTGGCAATGAATGTCAGATGATCCGTTCCAAAGAAATTTTGTCCAGGAACATAAGTAAAAATAGGGGACTGTCCCAGCACTTCTCCATACAATGGTTTCTGAACAATGGTAAACATCAGTGGATCAGATTCCTGATCTACGGCTTGAAGAGCAATATTTACCTGCGTTTCTTCAAGGGTTTCAATATGTTGTTCAAATGCCACCGGCGCATCGTTGGATGGTGCAATCTGAATATCAATAACTTGTGAGCTTGACGAACCAACAAAACCATCGGTGACAGATACAATGATCTGATCGTTGCCATTGAAATTCTGTGATGGCATATAGTTGAGTATCTGCCCATTGATACTCATTTGTCCGTGTTGAGGATGTTGTATCAGGCTAAAAGCAAGTGAGGACAAGGGTGTGTCTGGATCGACCACACTCACTGTCATTGTCAGCGGTTGATCTTCATAAGTGAATGCCGGAGATGGCAAAAATCCAGTCATGCGCGGCGGATCAATGCTCAGGCAACA
>PEAL01000517.1 GCA_002753725.1 Deltaproteobacteria bacterium | reverse complement strand
AGTAAACATCTTCGGTATTTTCCCGAAAAACGACCATATTGACCTTTTCCGGATGTTTCATAGGACTGGGGACACCATTGATGTATTGCACTGGACGCACGCAGGCATAAAGATCAAGCAGTTGTCTCAAAGCCACATTGACACTGCGGATACCTTTGCCCACAGGCGTGGTCAATGGACCTTTAATGGCGACGACATGATCCTTGATATCCTTTAATGTTTCTGAAGGTAGCCATTCACCGGTTTCTTTGAATGCTTTTTCACCGGCCAGGACTTCCAACCAGGCAAGTTTTTTTTGACCCCCATAAGCTGTTTCAACCGCACGTTCCAAAACCAATTGAGTGGCTTTCCATATATCCGGGCCCGTGCCATCACCTTCGATAAATGGAATGATTGGAATATCAGGCACAGTCAACGTTCGGTCATCATTAATTGAAATTTTATTGATTTCTGACATGATTATACAAGTTTCCCTTCAAATTTAGTCGGTCGTTTTTCAATAAAAGCGCTGGTGCCTTCTTTGGCATCGATGTTGGCCATACAAAGCGCAAACGCATCGGTTTCGATTTTGCAGCCATCGGCCAAATCCACATTGACCCCACTGTTTACGACCCGTTTAGCAGCTTCAAGTGAAAAACGACCTTTTGATGCAATGGCTTTAGCGGTTTCCATAACCATATTCATAAGTTGATCAGGTTCGCACACTTTATTGACCAGGCCAATGGCCAAAGCCTCTGCTGCTGAAACCATTTTTCCGGTAAAGATCAATTCTTTTGCCATGTTTTTTCCGACAATTCTGGCCAGACGTTGGGTTCCACCATAACCAGGAATCAATCCCAGAGTGATTTCCGGTAATCCAAACCT
The DNA here is from genome assembly GCA_002753725.1 of Deltaproteobacteria bacterium. Taxonomy (GTDB): domain Bacteria; phylum Desulfobacterota; class Desulfobacteria; order Desulfobacterales; family Magnetomoraceae; genus Magnetomorum. The sequence continues at coordinate 2,652 of PEAL01000517.1, read as the reverse complement.
GGCTTTTTCTGAGGCGTAAATAAAGTCACAGGCCAAAGCCACTTCACATCCACCACCCAAAGCAAATCCATTGACAGCAGCAATAACAGGAATGGATAAGGCTTCGAGTTTAAAAAAGATATCCTGCCCATTTTTGGATAAACGCCTCCCGCTAAGTGGCGTGCATTCAGCAATTTCTTTGATATCTGCACCGGCAACAAAGGATTTTTCACCGGAACCTGTAAGAATTAATACACGAATGGTTTCATCTGCTGCGATGGTATCCAATACTGATGACAACTCGTTCAGTAATGAACCATTGAGAGCATTCAAAGCTTTGGGACGATTAAAGGTAATGATTCCAATATCGTCCGACAATTCATAAAGAATATTTTCATATGACATGAAAAAACCTCCAATAATTTTAAATAAATAAAAGTTAATACTTTATTGATATCTTTAGCAAAATTTTTCAATAAATCAACAATTTTTTAAGGGTAAAAAAACGGATCAAAGACTATTCATCCTTCCGAATCTAAAGATTCAGAACTCCAGCAAGAATACCAAAACTTATAGACCTATGCGAATTTTTTAAACTGTTCATCACTATTTTTAGACAACTCTTTCATAAAGTTCCAGACTTCCATGTATTCTTTAGAATGTTCTTTCATCGTCCCTCCTTCTGAATATTCGTCAATAGTCGTTTTAAGAGCAGTAGCTATATATATATATCGTATTTTTTTGGGGATATCAATGCGATCTCGAAAATTATCCAAAAATATTAATGAATTAATCCCGCGTCCATTTAAACAAAAAAGAGCCGATTGACAAAAAGACAACAATCATTCCACTCAAGAATAAAAATTCTATCCCAAGATCAGAAAGATGCGCACCATCGTTCATGATCATCCGAAGACCACGTGTGACATGAGTTAAAGGAAGTACATTTGCGCAATGTTGAACCCATTCTGGTGCGCCTTCCAATGAAAACCAGACCTCCGATAAGAACATCATGGGCCATGTAATTAGATTTAAAAGTCCATGAGCAAGTTCTTCGGTCTGAATTCTTGCGGCAATAATCAGCCCTAAAGAGATAACAGCGACGGTTCCAACAATAAAAAAAAGAAGCAGCGAGAGGAATGAACCTTTGCAGTGAAAATCAAACAGCCAGGAACATCCAGTATACAAAATAACATTGGTCAAAACGATTAAAAAAAGACGTGACAGGATTTGTGCGCAGAGATATTCAAATGCTGTCAATGGTGTGGCTTTCAATCGTTTGAGAACACCATTTTGTCGGTATCGAACGATTGAAAAGCCAATACCAAACAAAGAACTGAACATCATTCCCATGGAAATAATTCCTGGAAAAAGCCATTCAATATAATACACAGGCCTGGATTGAATGGTTTGTCTTTTAAGCCGTTCGGATATTTCCTCAGTGGGGGTTAGAATGTTTACCAGCAGACCTTCTGAAAGAATTCCATTGGGAGAATAGGTGTTGATCCAATATTTCAATGGGGGACGCCCATTCTGAATGATCATGTCCAGTTGATGATGATTTAATTTTTCAATGGCAGACAGTTTATCTGTGAGAGAAAAACAGTGGAACAAATCATGAGAACAAATGGCACTTTGTATATTTTCCTCTATGATTGCAGAAGGTTCTGGAGTAAGAATTCCAACTTTGAATGGACGTTGCCCGCCCCGTTGAAAAATAATCGCAAAGCCTAAAATAATTAAAAATGGAAATAAAATATTCCATCCAAAGCTGGCACGATCCCGATAGTATTCTTTGTTTCTTGCAATAAAGATAGACCAAAACCGATTCATGGTATTTCTCACTTATTGACGGAGTGCTTTTCCTGTCAGTTTTATAAAAAGATCTTCCAGGTTATGTGAGCGGATAGCCATCCTGGTAAGATCAATCTTATGGCGTAGCAACAGCTCAATACAATCATTAATGGCATGGGTCTGGATATGAATAAATTTTTTTGTCGGGTCTATCTGCCAATGATAACGAGTGTCTGAGTCAAATATGTTGCGCACATTTTGGGGTACGCTCTCTTGAGGTAAGCGGATAACTTGTCCTGTACATTGTCGGGTGATAAGGTTTTCTGGAGATCCTTGAGCAATAATTTTTCCTTTATCGACAATGATAATTTTATCGCACAAAATTTCCGCTTCATCCATATAATGTGTTGTTAAAACAATTGTTTTCCCGCGTTTTTTGATGCCTTCGACAATTTCCCACAAATGACGTCTGGATTGCGGGTCCAAACCGGTGGTCGGTTCATCTAAAAAAATTAAATCAGGGTTGTTTACCAGAGCGATCGCTAACAAGAGTCTTTGCTTTTGTCCCCCCGAGATTTTATGATTATCCTGGTCTTGAATATCTTCAAGGTGACAGATCCGAATCAATTCATCCAAAGACACATGCTTGCGATAGAGACGCATGAAAGTTTCAATCGTTTCCCGAACAGATAAAAATGAAAATAATTCTGTTGATTGAAATTGGACACCTACTTTTTCCCAAAAATGCCGATTGATCGGTTGACCATTATAAAAAATTTCACCGGATGTGGGCGTGCAAATGCCTTCAATCATTTCAAGGGTTGTTGTCTTACCGGCGCCATTGGGTCCCAGTAATCCAAAGCAGGTCCCCGGGTGAAT
>PEAL01000516.1 GCA_002753725.1 Deltaproteobacteria bacterium | reverse complement strand
TATCAATATATATTCTTTTCTTTTTTGCTCCTATTCTTCTCTTAACGTAACTAAAAATAATTTTTGTACAAATTAACATGGATTTCTGCACATTCGAAAAATGGCTAAGAACTATATATTTTTCATATATTTGTTTAATATTTACTTCTTAAGAAGTTCGGATATAGCCGTTTTTTTAATATACGCGATGCTTAAGTTTTTTAGCTGGCTAAAGCAAATAGCTATCAGGCTAAAGAGTTAATGGGTTTGTAGATAAAAAAAATACTTCACAGTCTATTTCTCTAAGTCGTTTCTTTATTGAACAATTTTTATATTAATCCCAAAATATTTATCTTAAAACCTGTACATCCCTTTTTGGGCATAAATCTTATGTGACTGTTCCTTAATTGGACTATCACTTCAAGCCGACATTAGGAATATTTCTGATGAATCATCGATGTGGCATACTTTTCTTCCAATGGTTTTGCAAAATAAAAGCCTTGAACAGATTCACAAGACAAATCTTTTAATATAGATAACTGATTTTTTTCTTCAACACCTTCAGCCACAACATTCAACCCTAAATGTTGTGCAAGCGTTAAAACTGTTTTGACAATTTCCATATCTTCACTAGATTCATTCATGTTGGAGATAAATGAGCGATCAATTTTCAAGCCATCTATGGGGAATCGATTCAAATATGAAAGTGATGAATACCCTGTCCCAAAATCATCAATGATCAGCTTGATTCCCATTTTTTTCAAAGCATTCAATTTTTCAATGGAGGCTTCAGCGTAATCCATGAGAACACTTTCAGTCAGTTCAATTTTCAATTGATGTGGATTACAAGTGTATTTTTCTAATGTGGCTGATATGAAGTCAATAAAATCTTTCTGCATAAACTGTTTGCTTGAAACATTCACACTGACAGTTAAATCATGAAATTTTGGTATTGTTTCATTCCATATGTTCAATTGCCGGCAGGCTTCACAGATGACCCATCGACCCAAAGGTATAATCAAGCCCGATTCCTCGGCCTGAGGGATAAATTTCCCGGGTGGTATGATGCCCTGTTGTGGATGAATCCAGCGGACAAGTGCTTCAAAACCTTCAATCTCTTCAGTACCCGTTTTGATAATAGGCTGATAATATAAGACAAGTTCATTTTTAGTGATTGCATTTCTCAAATTATTTTCAATGACAACAGATTCAAGGGCTTCATCATGCATTTTTTTATTAAATACTTTAAAACAGCCTTTTCCCGAATCTTTGGCGCGATACATGGCAATATCTGCATCTCGGAGAATATCTTCTGCATTATCGTAGATCGCTACTCTTAAAACAATACCAATACTCGCTCCCACATAAACTTCATTGTTTTCAATAAGTACTGCCGTGCGAGCCTCATTACGAACTCTTCGCGCAACCCTGATGACATCTTTAACATCATAAAATTCTTCCAAAAGAATGGCAAACTCATCGCCTCCCAATCTTGCAACAGTATCAACAGATCGAATACATTTTTTAAAACGGTCGGCCATCTGGATAAGCAGTTCATCCCCTACAAGGTGCCCCAGGGAATCATTGACTCGTTTAAAACGATCCAGATCAAACATTATTAAGGCGTATTTATAATTATTTCTCCTTTTGCGACGTTCAATGGCATGGTTTAATCGTTCCATAAATAAGGCTCTGTTGGGAAGTGCAGTGAGGGAATCATAAAAAGCCTGTTGGTAAAGTTGTTCTTCAAAAATTTTTCTTTCTGAAATATCATCATAAATATAAAACACACCATCTATTTGATCATCAATGTTGATAGGATATCCCAACATTAATACAGGAATCACACGGCCATCTTTGTGTTTTCGATATGTTTCTTTACTGATGGACTTTCCATTCAAAACCGTTTGATTGATTGTTTTTATCTCATCGATACGATCATCCGGAACAATCAACTCCCGGTTAAGTTTGGATTTGACCTCATCCTGAGAATAACCAAACATGTTTTCATATCCTTTATTCGTGGATATGATTTTTCCATCACGATCAATAATAACAATTGCCTGAGGAGAATTCTTAAACAATTGTGTAAAGTATGCACGTTGATGTTGCAAGGCTTCTATAACGTGGTTATATCCTTTTGCAATATGTCCAATTTCTGTAAAAGGATCAACCGGAACCCGAAGGGATAAATCACCTGTTTTGGCCTGTTTTTCCATTGTTGCAAAAAGATCGGACGTTTCTGTTTTTGCCCCATGTTCAGATACATTTAAACCGATTAATTCTTCTGATTTCGTCACTCTTAGGTGATATTTTTTATCAATGATCCACAAAAAAATCAGGGATAGCGGAAAAGAAAGAACAAAGGCTGCTCCAATTCCTAATACCTGCACACCCATTTGTTCCATGCGCGAGAGACCTGTCGCAAGAATTTGCGGATCTCCCCAAATGGCAACTGCAAGTGTACCCCAAATACCACATCCAAGGTGAACAGGAACAGCACCAACAGCGTCATCAATTTTAAAACGAATCAGCAATCGTTCTGTACTCATACAAACCCAAGCAGATATGGTTCCAATACAGATAGCACCCATTGCGCTCACACTATTACAAGAGGCTGTGATAGCAACAAGGCCACCGATGGACCCGTTAATTAAAAAATTAATGCCAGGAATACCTGTCAGATACCATCCTGTGAGCAAATAAACCACAGCACTACTGGCTCCGGCTAAAATAGTTTTAACAATAATTGATGGGACTTCTGCATTTAAAGCAAGGGTACTGCCAGCATTAAAACCAAACCATCCAAACCATAGCAGTAACGTTCCCAAAACAGAAAGGGGAATATTCCAGGCTGTTATTTCAATGGACTGATTATGCTTGTTAAATCGTCCTTCTCTTGGACCTATGAGAATCAATGCCGCAAGTGCAAGCCATCCTCCAATACTGTGAACCACTGTTGAACCCGCAAAATCGATAAATCCCATACGTGCAAGCCATCCCAATTTTTCTCCATGATTTAGACCATTCCATGCCCAATGCCCAAAAATGGGGTAAATAATGGTTGAAAGAAAAATTGCAATCAGCAAATATGAAACAAATCTCATTCGCTCTGCCACTGCGCCGGAAAAAATTGTTGTCGCTGTGCCACAAAACATGGCTTGAAAAAAGAAAAAAGCAGATAAAAAAGCATCGTTTTCACTAGAAAAAAAGAAGAGTTTGGTACCAAATACCCCTGAAAGTGTTTGTCCAAACATGATCCCAAAGCCCAATGCCCAAAACAACAAAACAGCAAAAACAAAATCCGCCAGATTTTTGATCGCAACATTGATGCTGTTCTTTGATCGTGTCATTCCGGATTCCAGGCACATAAAACCTGGCTGCATTAAAAAAACCAGTGATCCTGAAATAACAATCCATAGAATATCTATAGAATGCGATATTTCATTGTCCATTGTACTTTCCTTCGTGTTAAAAAATAAATGATAACTTGTTGTCGGGGCGTATTGCTTTACTAACTATTTACTATCGCACGAACTATGCCACGACAAA
>PEAL01000084.1 GCA_002753725.1 Deltaproteobacteria bacterium | reverse complement strand
TAAAAGCCCGCTGGCAATGCGAGTTTCAATTGAATGTTGAGTGATAAAGGTAACCACTGTCAAATGGTCCCGTTTTTGCCCCAAACGGTCAATGCGTCCGATTCTCTGATTTTTCTTTGCTGGATTCCAGGGGAGTTCAAAATTGATCACAGCATCGGCAACCTGAAGATTCAGACCCGTTCCGCCTGCTTCTGTGGATAAAAAAATCTTACAATCTGGATTGTCTTCAAATTCTTTAATCAGTTGTGGACGTCTGGAAACCGGCACTTTACCATTCAGTTCAACATATCCGATATCGTTGTCTCGCAAAAATCGTCCGATCATTTGGTTCATTTTCACCCATTCAGAAAAAATGACTACTTTATGGGATGAATGATGAATATCCAGTTTTTCCAACAAGACTTGTTTTAATTCATCCAGTTTGGGAGAACAGGGAGGGCCGGGCTCCACCAGATGTGTGGAATCACAAACCATCCGCATTTTTGCCAGTAATACCATGAGCCGTTGCATATCAAATCGGGTCATGAATTTTTTTTGGATAATTTGTGCAACAGACCTGGCAAAAGAGGCATGCAATTCCGCCTGTCTTTTGTGCATGGGGACAGGGACATCAACATGGCGGACATGGGGCAGTTGTTTGAGAACCTCTTGCTTTTCCCGTCGGATCAATACAGGTTTCAATCGATCTTTTAACTGTTGAAGGTTATAATATCCATTAATTTTGTTTTTCTTTTCCAGATCAAAATAACAATGTTGATAGGAAAATTCCCACAATGGGGATAAAATTCCGGGATCTAAAAATTCCATGATGGAATAAAGATCAATCAAACGGTTTTCAATGGGTGTGCCTGTAATCACCAGGCCATGTTTTTTAGGAATTTGTTTGACAGTATTTGCTGTCATGGTTTCATAATTTTTAATTCGTTGAGCTTCATCAAGGATAATCATATCCGGTGGATTCTTTTTCAGAACAGATAGATCTTTCACAACGGCTTCGTAATTGGTAATCAGAAAAAAATCCAGCTCATTTTCATAAATATGGCGACGTTTATCAGGTGGCCCTTCAATGATGGTTGCATTTTCCTGGGAAAAACGTTCGATTTCACGTTTCCATTGATCTTTCAAGGATGCCGGACAAATCACCAGCACTTGATCAAATCCAAACAACTCTTTTTTGAAAATGGCTGTGCCAATGGCTTGTACAGTCTTACCCAGTCCCATCTCATCCGCAATGATGGCATTCTTTTTAAGAGCAGCAAAACGAATACCTTCTTTTTGATAGTCAAATAAATCACAGTTCAGCAGAGAAAAGTCCAGTTCCACATTTTTTGTAATTCTTCCAATCATCCGATCTTCAAAAAAAGTTTCCACAGCAGCATGTACTTCCGAACGAATATTGATATTTTTGAATGTCTGGGACTCTTCAATAAAATCTAATAGATGACCTGTTTTTTCAATGGGTAGCACATGGGTATCTCCAAAATATCGCTGAATCAGGGGAGCAATATTTGATGGCAGTTGATCAGGATAAAACCAGGTAATTTGATAATCGTTTAGCGGATCAAGAAAAATTTCAACAAAGGGGAAGTTCTGTGTTTTGGACTGAAATCGTGGATTTTTTCGAGCCGCGTCAAATGCCGCCATAAGATGTTTGCAAATGCCCAGTTTATTGGTCTGATAATCAGGACAACAGCAATACCCTTTTTGTCCATTAATATCTCGAAACGTTACATTATAACGAATGCCCTTTTCATTGATCACCTCATGTTCACCATAAATGTTATCTGCAAATTGAATTTTAAAATGATCTTTCAAAGCCTTGTCTTTTCGTTCAGCCAATACGCGTTGAATCATTCCCTCGCGTGTATATTGCTTTCCAACTTGAGTGGTATGCGGCGTTTCACGTTTAAAAAAGTCTTTTAATTCGAGCAGCCCAACAATGGCATGTTGACAGTTGGGAGAAGCAGATTTGCAGTTGCATTTCGTTGAAACGTTACTTCCCGAAAGCTGGATGATTACAGTAAAATCGTTGTATTCATCATCAATAGAAAATTTATATTGATATTGACCTCGGGTTAACATCTGGCACTGGCCATTTTGATACAGTTCGCTCGCTTTTCTCATGACCAGACTGGAAACAGATGAATCCTGCTGTATTTGAGAAATTTTTTGGCGTAATAAATGTTGCATGAGTGTATTCCTTTTCCTTCCTCTTTCCTGGTATAACACCTTCAAAGTCTCTTTATTTTCGATTATGGAATCCCAAAGCTTTAGCTTTGGGGTCTTATATTTTTAATTCGTTATCTCTTTAACTCCCAAATTTGAAGTTTCATTTTTTTAATGTATTCTCCATTTCAACCATTAAATTTTGATATTGATGTAAATAATTCTCATGTTCCTGAATGGTCATTTTCAATTGCTTTATACCCGATCTGATCTCGGTATGTTTTTTTTGAAGTTTTCGAAGAAGCTGTCGTCGTTTACCAGACGAAATATCAGCAAGTGTTTGTTGATTGAAATGTTGTCTGATATCTGTTTTGAATAATTGATCCGGTTGATCAACTGCCTGTAATAGCTTTTTTGAAAGAATAACACCTGTTTTTTCTGATTTTTTGAGCAATCGCGGAAATTTATTTTCTGAGATCATTTTTTTTCTTTTTGATGTGTGATCCTCCTCAGGAAGAGGAACAAGATGAGGATCTTTTTTCATCTGGTAGATCCGATCTTTTAGTTCTGATATGGTCAGTTTTTTTTCAGCGATTTCTTGTATAAGATTCTTTTTTAACTCCTTGCTATCTATCTGCAATAAAAGGACTTTATGACTTAACAACAACTTTCCATACGTGTGGAAAGTTTTAAAATCCGACTGATCCACGGAAAGATTGACTGCATTGTAGAGCCATGATTTCGAAGGGGCATGATTGTGTTGTTGTTGAAGATATAAAATTAATTGGTAAAGGGATTTCTCTTTTACAGGTTTCTTTTTTCGTGCCCGCTCAATGTCATTATCAAAAAAGATTTGAATCAAATAATTTCCGGCCTCAATCATGGCATTTTCATAATGGCGGGATATAATTTCTGTTAATTTTATCCCTGCCTGTTCAACAAGCCGCATATCCGGTTCTTGTTCGATTAAATCGCTGGTCTGTTCCAGTGGAGCAATATTTTTTGAAATTACTTCTTGCTGGCTTGCATAAGATAAAGCGCGAGATAAATAGATGGATACAGAAAGGATTGTTTCTGTGGATAAAATTTCGTTACAGTTCAGACAGATCTGAATCAAGCGGACAGGACCGATATCTGTTTGTTTTTGGAAAAGATGAGAAAAGAGTGTTCGCTCATATTGAGGCAATCTTTTTTCAATAAAGCTGATATCAAAATCATCAGATGCGATGGACTGTCGTAATCTGGAAATCCATGTTGAATCGTCCTTGTCGTGATTTTCATCGCTTGTTGCAACGGATATTTCTATTTTGGGGCCGCTTGCTTTGGGTAGATTCAATAAAAAAACAAGATAGGGACTCTGATTTGTTTTGAGTCGAATGATCGAAATTGCAGAAAACAGTTTTTTGATAAAAGTATGTGCATGAGGGCCAGAATCATCTGGATCATTCAGATTGGCAATTTCACCATATCCTGGCTCTGGTAGGGGGCATCGAAATTTTTTATTATTGACCAGGCAAGAGCCTGCCATCATTTCGGCAGCGACCATTCCCACGTAATCGGTATGAAGAGCGTCTCCAAAATAACCATGAGGCGCAACCCATAAAACCGGACAGGCAGCATTGATTCGTCGATAAATTTGGCTTTCTGGAAAAGGTAAGTTTTCCATCAAGCCATGTTCACCAGAAGAAAGATTTTGAAAAAAAGCTTCGCGGATTTCTTGAACAGCCCGTTCAAACGAGGCCTTATCTTTTGGTATTGCATAGGAGTGTTGCATGATATTCAATATAATCCATGAAGCATTTTATCCGGTAGATCTCTGAATCATTAATTTTCTTTTCGTTCACTCATTGGAACATAATCATGTACTGTCGGTCCGATATAAATTTGTCTGGGGCGGGCAATTTTCCATTTGGGATCATCGTGACCTTCTTTCCATTGGGCAATCCAGCCGGGTAAACGACCAATAGCAAATATTAACGTGTGCATGTTTTTTGGAATACCAATCAAATAAAGAACCAGTGAACTGTAAAAATAATGATTGGGTAAACAATTTTTTTCTAAAAGTTCATGGTCAGATAATACAGTCTGTTCTAATTCCAACGCAATATCAATCAGTGGATCATTGATATTCATTGTCTCCAGAAGTTCTTTAAAGACAGTTTTCATAATTTTTGATCGTGGATCAAGGGTCTCGTAAATGTGATGCCCAAATCCATCCAATTCAATACAATTATCCGGATTTTTAGCGCGTTGAATAAACTGTTTAACATCAACTTTTTCCGCCTGGATTTTTTCAAGCATTTCAATAACAGCCTGAATGCCACCACCGTGTAATCGTCCCCATAATGCAGAAATACCAGCAGAAATAGCTGCATACAGATTGACACGACCGCTTCCAACCATTCGAACAGCAGCCGTTGAACAGTTTTGTTCATGATCGGCGTGAACAATAAGAAATTTGCTGAGAGCTGTCACTTTTTGGCTGTCAATCACATAAGGTTTTACAGGAGTATCAAACAACATATTTAAAAAATTCTCGCAATAACTAAGCTCAGAACGGGGATACACAACTTTATGGCCCCTGGAAATTTTATATGACATGGCAGTAAGGGTACGTACTTTTGAGATGAGCCGGGTAACAATCATATTAATCTGTTCTTCTGCTGAGGATGCCCTTAACGATGGATAAAAACTTTGAAGTGCATTAACCATTGATGACAAGATTCCCATTGGATGAGAATAACGTGGAAAATTTTGATAAAAAGTTTGCATATCTTCATGAACCATCGAGTGTTCATTTAACAAAGTAGAAAAATCTTCGACTTCCTGAATGGTTGGTAATACGCCATTGACCAGTAAATAAACAGTTTCTCTAAACGTAGACATTTCTGCCAATTCTTCGATGGGAATACCTCGATATCGCATAATCCCTTTTTTGCCATCAATATAGGTAATACAACTTGTACAACTGCCAGTATTTCGGAAGCCTGGATCCATTGTAACAAATCCTGTTTCTTGTCTGAGGGTTGAAATATCGATACCTCGTTCACCTTCACTTCCGTATATTACGGGAAGTTCCATTGTTTTATTCTCAATGATTAGTTTAACGGTTTCTTCCATCTTTTTTCCTTTCCTGTTTGTGATTTTCTTTTTTAACTGACAGTTCTTTTTAATCATTCTGTCCGTTTAAAAAGTCAATCGATCAAGGGTTTTCGTAATTCTATGTATGATTTTCGCGCAACAAGTAAAAAGATGCGCCCCTCTTGTTTCATAGGTCCTGCCAGTTTTTCAGCTTTAGTGCCACTTCCCATAAAAATATCCGCACGTCCATGACCGCTAATTGCACCACCAGTATCCTGAACCAGAGCAAAACATTGGATGGGATTCCAGGTTTTTATTTGATCATTCTCATATTCCGGACAGCTCGTTTGATAAAAGACTAAACCGCCTTTTGGGATAAGCCTGTGATCCATAGCAATGGATCGCCGAGCTGTTAATGGCACCTGAATATTTCCCAAAGGGCCTTCAGAAACCGTTCGAAAAAATGTATAGCTGGGATTGTATTTCAATATACTTCGAACTTCTTTGGGATGGTCATAGAGATACTGTTTGATGGCTTGCAATGACATATCTTCTTTGGGAATGATATCTTTTAGTAAGCGACCCACGGCACGGTAAGGATGACCATTTTGACTGGCATAATTCACACGAATACAAGACGCATCTTTATCTTGAAAGCAAATTTGCCCTGATCCTTGTATCTGCAAAAAAAACAATTCAATGTGATTTTTTACAAAGGCAATGACTTCTGCACGACTTTCCAATGCTTTTTTGTATACGATAGCATCCCTTTGTTCATAAGGAACAAAGGTCTTTTTTTTAACACGACCCGTAATCCAGACCCCTTTGTATTGATCATTAAAATCGCCCACATGAATGCGTGAAAGATCCGGTGGATTCTCGTAAAGTGGAACAGAAAAATGTTCTGATCGTTGAGAACATCCTTCAAGAATAGGTTCATAATATCCTGTAAAGAACGTCTGTTGATCTGAATTACGACTTTCAAACACATAAAATATTTTATTAATTGCTTTGGCAAGTTCTGCGGGATCTATTGTTTCAATCAATTCCCAAAAAATATTCATGGATGCTATCATCTCTTGTGGAGAATATTTCATATCATTGTATGAAAATCGGTAGTGTTCTGGTAATCTATTATAATACGATATGGATTGTTGAACCGATTGACTCAAATTCTCAAAATTCAGATCATCTGCCCAGTTGATTTGTTCGACCTCACTGGTATTCAACAATACCATTCCTGTTTTTGCTTTTTTAAAAGCACCGCAACCAGATAATAAAAGTGTTATCAAACAAAACAAGAAGGAAATCATGAATGCACAATATATTTTGTTTTTTAACATTTTTTAATTGACCTCATACATAAATCGATGTGTTTTTAAATAGTTATGTACAAACAATCGACTGGCGGGTGTTAACCCGTATATCATGTCAGCAGCTAAAAGAACTGCCGCGCCTGTCCAGGTTGTTTGTTCATCGGTATAAATGATTTTGTCTGGGACAGTTACTCCCATCCAGTAGGCACCATTGTCATACTGGTTATTTTTAATCCAGCTCAACACTTGTTCGGCCTGAGCAATACGGCCAATGGATGCCAGTGCCATACTCAACTCTGATGTTTCGGCCATTGTCACCCAGGGGCGCTCTGAAACGCACCGAATCCCCCAGTCAGGGATAGCAAAAGTATCCCATTGATCGTCGATACGTTGATGAGCTGCTTTTCCCGTGAGAACGCCGCACAAAACCGGATAATACCAGTCCATTGAAAAATTCGATTTGGTTTGATCAAAAACGTGTGAATAACACCGGAGTGCTTGAGCCAGTTTCGTACGTGCTGCATCCCAGTGCGGTTTGTTATCCCCGACAATTGAAACCAGACGCACGGCACAAGTCAAACTCATAAAAATTGAACTGGATCCCGTAAGCAAAGCCCTTTTGTCAACGGTTCCATCTGGACTTTCAGCCCAGTATATTTGGCCATCAATGCCCTGATGATTTAAAACAAAATCAATGGCTTTGCATACCGTTGGAAAGAGTTCTTTAACAAAGGATCGATCTCCAGTAACCATGTAGTAATGAAGTAATCCCACTGCGATATATGCAGTCATGTTGGTATCTTTATAGGTATCTTTTTTGGGCATTCCATTTCTATATTCAGCCCACCAACTTCCATCGGAAAGCTGGCCGTTAGCCAACCATAAATAAGCTCGTCTTGCATCATGAGAACATCCCCCCACTGAAAGTCCCATTGCATTTTCAACATGATCCCAGGGATCTGTTTTGCCATCAATTGACCAGGGTATTTCGCCTGAAACTTTTTGAACATCTTGAATGTAACGAGTTGTAAGATCTATATCCACATACAACGGATGAATTTTTCGAGAAGCTGCGCCGTCAAACATTGATTATCCTTTTCTTCCAATTAGGGAAGAACAAAAAAGTTGTTTTTGTTCGATCTTGTAGACCTTATCCCTGATCTGTTTTTTGAAAATAAATGACCAGACTTTTTCCGACAAAAGGATTCAAGAGTTTTTCAAACAATCGAACCCATCGCGATTTGTGTATCATGTCCCATACTAAAAAATCATGGTAAGACTTTACCCATATATTTTGATCTTGATTAGGCCCAACCCAACATTTTAGCCACCAGTACATCGAATGTAACGCATGAGCATAATGCAGGCCCCATTTTTTAACCCCTAAAGATTCCAGTCGCTGAATGATCTGATAGTGTCGATAAATCCGAATGTGTCCACCGGGAGTACTGCGGTAATCCTCTGACAGTGCCCAACAGATACGCTCCGGAGTATATCTTGGGACACTGACCACCAGATGTTTATTTTTTTTTAAGACACGAATAATTTCCTTCATGGCAATATGGTCATCATGAATATGCTCAAGGACTTCCGAACAAATCACCAGATCAAAAAATTCATCAGGAAAAGGCAAATGCTTGATATCGCCGGAAAGTAGCTGCCATATTCCATGTGATACACCGTAACATCGTTCAAAATTCAAATTCTCTCTTGCTTTGAGCAGATCTTTTTCACATCGATCCACTCCCCAAACCTGAACATCTTTTTTACGTGTACAGGCACACACATGGCGTCCTGCACCACAACCAATATCCAGAACACGGTCACCAGGATGTAATGCTATTTTTTGAAAAGAAACAGTTATCAAAGCAGTCAGATCCTTCTATCCAGAATATCTAAATAAATATCAACCATTTTTTCCGCAGCTTTTTTCCAGGTAAATTCCTGATGGACGCGTTGATATCCTTTTTGGCCCAATAGATATGCTTCATCTGGCTGATCCATTAAATAGTTTATTTTTTTGATCAATTCATTTGTATTTCCCGGAGGAATTAAAATTCCTGCATCTCCTACAACCTCAGGTAATGCACCACCCGTTGTGCTGATTAAAGGAACAGCGCATGCCATTGCTTCACCAGCAGGCAAACCAAATCCTTCATAAAGGGATGGAACAACGGCCATTCCGGCTCTTGCATATTGGTCGTTGTATGTGTGTTGGTCTATCCTGCCTAAAAAATGAACATGTGTGTGCAATTGTTCTTGTTGGACATGTTTTTCAATGAGTCCATCCGGTTTAGGCGTACCAACGACATATAATTGAATCTTTCGATGATGACGAATGTTTGCAACAGCATCCAGTAAAAATTTAAGACCTTTTAATGGCATGTCCGCACTTGTTGTGGTCAGAATACGAAAAGGATCTCTCTGAACACCGGGGACAGGCATAAAAGATTGAATATCTATTCCATTGGGGACAATAGAAAAACGATCCATAGGAATACGAAATTCCTGGTGAATATCCTGAGCCGAACATTTAGAAACCGTAACAATTCTGGACATTTTTCGAGCAACTCTTTTTTGCATACCAATAAATGAAAACCATCGGATCGCCTGTATTTTTCTCAAAAAATTGGGTGCCGTTTGAATGGCTATCTTTCGATCGATTGAAATGGGATGGTGAATGGTTGAAATAAGAGGTATGTGTCGACTGATACCATAAACACCATAGGACAGGCTTTGATTGTCGTGAACAATGTCATAATCCTGAATTCTTGAATGTAAGTACTGATAAGCGCGAAAGCCAAATGACGTTGGTTCAGGAAATCCCATGGCACAAACGCTGAGCCATTCATACAAATTGATTAAAGATCGTAATTCCTTCACACGGGGTGTTCGAAATAAATTATCTGGATCATAAAGGTTAAGGCTTTGTAAGCCGATAAGACGAACATTACAAGCAAGTTCTGGATAAGGCGGCCCTGAAATAACATCCACCCGATGCCCTAAATCCTTCAATGCACCTGAAAGATGCTTGATATAAACGCCTTGCCCCCCGCAATGAGGGTTGCTGCGATAGCTGAGAAAGCAGATCCGTAAGCACTTTTTTTTCATAGCCCTTGTCTAACTCTGTCAAGATAAAAAATAAAATTTAAAATTATAGCAAAGATTCAGTAAAGATGCAAATATTCCGTTCTAAGCTCCTGTGGGATATTGCCTGTTTTGACATCAAAATAAAATATCCACCAGTTGAGAGAGATCTATCTTTGATCGATGTTGTTTTCGCAAATATGCCAGATAGGGCTGAGTGATTTCTGTTGCCTGATGTTGAAGATCATTTAAAAAAACAGACTCTCGATGCTTACACAGATCATGTGCGGTTGTGAAAACCAAATTTTCCGATTCAATATAGGAACTGCGAATGGTGACATTAAAAGATCCCAGAGCAAGTAACCGCTGATCAAACATAAATTCCTTGATATGGTGATAATCCTTTCCCTTTTGTTCGGGATCACCTTTTTGCTCATAAACATGAACCCCTGCATCAATTAATGATTTTAAATAGTTAAGGGTTACAAAATAGCCTACACCAAAATTTAAATGCTGACTGGTTTGAAATGAATTCGTCAGAATACGAACATCGATTCCTCGCTGGGCTGAATGTATCAGTGTTTCTTTGAGCAACGAGTCTGGTAAAACAAGATATTGCGTGCGAATATAACAATGGGATTCTGTTGCTTGAATAGACGCGGTTACAGCTTTGAGCGTGTGATATTCTCGTTGCCAGGGTCGGCTTTGAACAAAAAGGATATCCTGTGTGTCGAACGTCTGTGTATCAGTGCAATAAAGCGGTTTGGGTACAGGGTTATTATTTTTTGGGGCGATAGATTGAAATGTTTTAAGAAAACCTGACTGAATGGTATTCACTGCCGGGCCTGTAATCTGACATTCCAGGTCATGCCATTCAGAAAAGTATTGATTTTCTAAATTACGACCACCAACAATGGCTGTTTTTCCGTCTACAATCATGATTTTTTCATGAACGGCGTAATCCAACAACGGCAGTGATGGTAATCCTCCTGGACCTTGAAAAAAGCTTTTCCAATCTTTGGGTAATGTTTTTTCAGTAATTTTGGGTAAGCCATCTTTAATGATTTTTTCCAACCAGTGATCTGTTTTTTTTATCCCTGAATCATGGGCCGCTTTTGGGCCTTTGAGCTGGTCACCATTAATCATCAATACATTGATCCCGAAACGGTTGACAGCTTTCAACCAGGATTTATCCAGGAATTCCTGAGAAAGCCATTCCACGATACCTGTTTCATCTTCTCTAACCAAATCTCCAATCAGTTGATTCAATTTCAATCGTACCGTGCTGATAGGGGAAGATGGTATCTGTGTATCTGCGTTCAATATGAGATTGACTTCAACCCCCTGATCACATTTATGAAACAGAGCATCCAGAATTTTTCGTCCTGCACCCGTTTGCCCCAACATATATGTTTGAATATTGATTTGTTCTTTGGCTGTGTCAATCAGTTTTAAGCGCGTTTCAAGAGCATAGGTTCCATTTTCCAATAATTGTATTGTATTGCCACTAACAAAACGACTTTGCGTAACCCTTTCAAGGCGCTGGTGAAACAAGGGATCTTGAATGGCCAGCGTAGAATGGCGATAGCAGATTTCAAAGGCACTCACGGCCCGACCGGTTTCATCTTTTGAATTCTTTGCTCGAATGATCAATAAGTAATGTCCGGTATCCATCAGCCAAGGGATAGAAAAGCTAACAAGATATTCACCCTCGCAGGTTTGAGAAATCCATTGGTTAGGGTTGGGATGAAGTGGGTAGGTTCGATATAACTCGGTATGCAGCATATCAACCCACACGGATGAAATGCTTGCATGATCAGTATTGGTAAAAACCATACAGCGAACCGTTGCACGACCGGTGCCATCATTTGGAATATGGCTGGGTGTGATGCTGATATTTTTAATCACCACCATAATCTATTTTTTCAATGACCAGACAGAGGGAAATTGATTGTCAGACAGGCGCCACCATCGGGATGATTGGATGCTGAGATCGTTCCTCCGTGATGCTCTATAATATATCGACAGATGGATAAACTCAAGCCCTGGCCTGCCTGATGATTTTGGATATTCTTGATGGCAAAGGGGTCAAAAATAAATTCCAGGTCATCTTCAACAACACCCTTTCCTTGATCGATAACCTGAATCTTGCAGAAATCACCGTGTGTTTGTATTGAAATAGTGACCGTTCCATTATCGGGTGAATATTTCACTGCATTTTCAATAAGAAATTCAAACATTTTAACAAGCAATGTCCAATCGGCAGAAAGGAGTATTTTATTTGTATAGGATATTCTAAATTCAAGATTTTTCCTGGCAGCTTTTTTTTCAAACTGTAAAAGGAGATCCTTCAAAGCATCTTCCAGATACATGCTCGTTATTTCTAGAGAAAGTTCTTTTTTTAATTCGCACAGCAAGATGGTTTTATCCACAAAAGATAACAGATGATTTCCTGCCTCAAGCATATTATCAATATATTGTTTTTCCGAATCTGACAGGTTGGGCGAGTCTCTCAGCAGTCCTGAGAATCCAAAAATTGCATTTAAAGGTGTTTTGGTTTCATGGGAAAAAAGGGTCAGAATATCACTTTTCAGCAGATCAATTTCTTCTGTTTTTTTCAACTTTAAGAAAACGCGGATTTTTGCTAAAAATTCTTCTTTTTCAATGGGTTTTGTCATATAATCATCTGCACCGGCATGATATCCCTGAAGTCGTTCATTGATATCTGTACATGCCGATACCATTATGATTTTTGTAAACTTGTGTTTGGGATTTGCTCTGACTTTGCTGCAAACTTCGTATCCAGTCATGCCGGGCATCATGACATCCATTAAAATCAAATCCGGTGAAAAAAAATTTAATTTTTCAAGAGCTTCTTCACCATTAAACGCTGTTTCTACTTGATAGTTTTTCTGTGAAAGAATATCCTCATACAGTTGAATATTCATTTCTTCATCATCAATGACAAGAATTTTATTTTGCATAAGCCCTCTCTGGTCTGAATATCCATGAACATGGATAACCTACTGAAAAAAAATAAAATATACAAATGATTTTTTTTTTATTGCATACTTGTTCAGTTGTTGGTAACATTTTTTTTTAGACGTTCCCTTTATTTTGTTGGTTTTCAGCCTCATTCCATTGCTCAAGCAGATGATGTTTATGAACTTCAACCCAAGTTTTTTCAGTTTGGTTGGTCATTGATTTTTTTATTTAAGCCTTTTTCTTTGCGAATCATTTATGAAAAATCAGAGTTTAAGTAAGCTGTTACTACGAAGTCATTGATTATTAACATAGGCTCTCTCACTGATCAAGCTAATTAATTCTATTGCCAGACGGTTAAGCTGACAAAATTATTTGTTACAGGGAAAAAGTATTACATCAAACCATTTGTACTGCAAAAAAACAACTTCAACGATATTCTGATGATGCGCATTTAAAACAAATAAGCGATGCATATACATTAAAAAAAATCATTTTGATTTATAAAGGATGGGGGTTGGTGCATTGTTCGGAGTTTGAAAATGCATAGAATGATTCATCTCTCTATTGTTAGACCCTCGACAGGTATACAGCCAAAATCTTTTTCTGGAAATCCATCAGCGTTCATTCGCTTGAACGATCGGGAATCGCATGATAAACTGTGCACCTTTTTTGATATTCGGAACTACGCGAATCATTCCTCCATGTAATTCCAGAATATGACGTGTAATCGCAAGACTAAGCCCCTGACCTTTCTTGTGATGCATGATATCTTTGATAGCAAATTCATCAAATATTGTCTCGATCCAATCCGACTGAATACCAATGCCATAATCTATAAATGAAATACGACAGTGATCCTTGACTAGTGATGTTTGAATGTCAATCTGTCCTTTTTCTTCTGAATATTTGATGGCATTTTCCAGTACATAAGTAAAGGCTTTTTGCATGAGTGCCCAATCGGCAGAACACTGAATCTCTTCACTATGCTCAACATGAATCGTCACCTTGTTTTTTTTGATTTGGGGTTCCAAATGTCGAAGCACTTCATTGAACACGTTGGCAAGCTCTGCATGATAATAATAAAGAGGCATATCGCCTTTTAATGAGCATAAAAGGGATGTTTTTTCTGTAAATTCAAGAAGTTCATTGGCTTTTAGACTGATCATTCCAATGCGTGTTTTAATGTCATCTCCAATGGTATCGTTTCGCATAAGAATATCAGACAATCCGATAATAGCGCTTAAAGGCGTGCGGGTTTCATGGGAAAACAGTGTCAGTAAATTGCTTTTTAACTGATTGATTTCTTCTTCATGTTTAAGACGGGCAAACACTTTGGTTTTTGCCAGCAATTCACGTTTGACAAAGGGCTTGGTGATATAATCATCAGCTCCGACTTCGTAGCCTTTTAGGCGATCATCAATCAGTGTCTTGGCAGACACAAGGATAATTTTAATAAACGAATAGCGTTTTTCACTTCGAATTCGATTACAAACTTCATAACCATCCATACCCGGCATCATAATGTCCAAAAGAATAATATCTGGTCTGTACCCCGGTAATATTGCCAATGCTTCTTCACCAGATTGTGCTGTTTTGACAATGTAGAGATCTTCAAGTATTCGTTTAATCAGCAAGAGATTGGTTGAAACATCATCCACAATCAAAACTTTTTGCTTTGAGGACATAAATACTCCTATTTTTGATGTCGTTTTCTGAGCCGAACTTTATTGACAGCAAAGGAATCAAAT
This sequence comes from Deltaproteobacteria bacterium, assembly GCA_002753725.1. Taxonomy (GTDB): domain Bacteria; phylum Desulfobacterota; class Desulfobacteria; order Desulfobacterales; family Magnetomoraceae; genus Magnetomorum. The sequence goes on along the minus strand of PEAL01000084.1, from coordinate 3,529 downwards.
AAATATTCATGTGTGTCATGAACAACCATAATCACGGTCTTCCCTTTTTCTTTTTGTTGAAATAATATGTTAATAATATCTTTCGCTGTCTCTTGATCCACTGATGCCAAAGGTTCATCGGCAAAGATCACTGTTGGATCATGAATAATGGCCCGAATCATTGCTGTCCGCTGGCGTTGGCCACCGGAATATGTTGCAGGGCTGCGATCCATCAATCCATAAAGCATATCTTCAAAATGACAGGCCTTGATAATATTTTTTGCTTTTTCAACGGCTTCATCATTGGTCACTTTGGGATATCTGAGCAGGAGCGGAAGAATGACATTTTCCCAACCGGTCATGGCATCAATTAAATGATCTTGTTGAAACATGAAACCAAAATAGTTATACCGAACATGCTCGATACGTTCAGGCGCTTCCATCATCATATATCGATAACTGATTGGCGGCTGATCCAATGGATTGAATACAATGTCATCCCCATGATATAAAACCATTTCATCCATCAAACCTAACAAGTTGAGCAGGCTGGTTTTTCCAATACCGGTTTCACCTGTGATCAGTGTCATGGCCGCCCGTTCGATTCTGATATTTTTGAATCGAAGGTACGTGTTGTCTGTTCGTTTGGTGCTTAAAAACGTTTTTTTCAGGTTATCAACCTTAAAAATCCAGTTTGAATGCTCTATCAAGATGATGCCTTTCTAATGTTTTCAAGGGGAGCTGTTCTCTTAACGTTGGTGCAGAGAACAGACATCTCTCGAGTATTTTTACGCTCATGCCTTATCTGTTTGATACTGCAATGCACTGGCAATAAAATTTCTGAACAAAGGATGGGGCTGCATAGGTTTGGATTTGAATTCCGGATGAAATTGACACCCCAAAAACCAGGGATGATCAGGGATTTCTACAATTTCTACAAGTGCTTCGTCAGGTGATGTTCCACTGATCACCATCCCACAGTCTTGCAATTTTTTTTGATAATTTTTATTGAATTCATAGCGATGGCGATGACGTTCGGATATCATATCCGTGTCATATGCCTTGTGAGCAAAAGTGTCTGGTATCAGCTTGCAGGAATAAGCGCCTAAACGCATTGTCCCCCCTTTTTCAGAGAGAGAGGTTCGTTTTTGGATGGTTTTCGTTTTTTCATCATACCATTCACGCATCAAATAAATAATTGGATCCGGGGTATTGGGATCAAATTCCGTGCTATGGGCATGTTCAATCCCTGCAACATTTCGAGCAAATTCAATGACAGCAACGTGCATCCCCAGGCAAATTCCAAAAAAGGGAATTTTTTCCGTTCGAGCATATTGAACAGTACAAATTTTACCAAACACTCCCCGATTGCCAAACCCTCCAGGAACAAGAATACCATCAGCACCATCAATCATTTCATGTGCATTTTCTTCCGTAACATTTTCAGAATCGACATATTTTAGCAACACCTTGCAATCGTTGGCGACACCACCATGAAATAAAGCCTCGTTCAAACTTTTATATGATTCTTTCAGATCTGTATATTTCCCCACAACCGCAATGGTTACAGATGAAGATAGGTGATTGACTTTTTTAACCAGATCTTTCCAGGGTTGAAGCTGTGGTGCTCCTGTCCACATGAACAGCAGTTCAACAATTTTATTATCCAAACCTTCATCATGAAAATTAAGGGGAACTTCATAAATATTTTTCGTATCTTTAGCCGTGATGACCTCGTCAATCCCCACATTACAAAAAAGTGCAATTTTTCTTTTAATGTCATTATCCAGGGATCGATCGGTTCGACAGATCAAAATATTGGGTTGAATGCCAATACTTCTCAGTTCTTTGACACTGTGTTGTGTGGGCTTTGTTTTCACTTCACCTGCCGTTCCGATATAGGGAACAAGCGTTAAATGGACGTATAAAACGTTTTCCTTACCTGCTTCCAAGCGAAATTGACGTATTGCTTCAAGAAAAGGAAGGCTTTCAATATCGCCAATTGTCCCTCCAATTTCAACAATCACAACATCGGCATCATGCTCAATGCATTTAATACATGCTTTGATTTCATCAGTGATGTGTGGGATGACCTGAACGGTTCCACCAAGATAATCACCCCGGCGTTCTTTTGTAATGACTGAATGATAAATTTTTCCAGTGGTAAAATTGTTGTTTTTTCCCAGATGTGCAGATGTAAAACGTTCATAATGACCAATATCCAGGTCTGTTTCCGTGCCATCATCCGTGACAAACACTTCACCATGCTGAAAAGGGTTCATGGTGCCTGGATCAACGTTAATATAGGGGTCAAGTTTTTGAAGTGTGACACGAAGGCCACGACTTTCAAGGAGTGCAGCTATGGATGCTGATGCCAGACCTTTACCAAGAGAGGATAAAACACCTCCGGTAACAAAAATATATTTGGTTTGATGTGCCATAATTATTCCAATTCAAGTGGTTAATGGATAATATTATTATTCAAACGCTCTTTGAAAATCCCGAATGGTTTTTTGAACCTCATCCATATCGGTCTCATAGGGCGAGTCGTATACAGTTGCTGAGGGATACATTTGCCGGTAGTAAGAAACGTCAAAAAGATCATTAGTAATCTCCGGGTTAACCTTTAAAGACTTTAGCCGAATGTCTACAAGCAAATTATTATTCTGGATATATTTTATACTTTTTGGATACCAGACATCTTTTGAAATCTCTTGCCAGTCTTGATATACAATTTCCAATGATTGTTCATAGACATTGGGTGTAACAATCCACCTGCAAGGCCTGAACGTATTGATTTCTAACCAAAGCTGAGGGACAGACATATCAGGAAATTTCGCTCCGATCACATAGACTGCCTGTTTTTCAAATTTACCATAGCTGGTAACATCACTATTGATACCAGATATTTTTAATCGCCGCGCTACAGCGTTTTTATCGCGTTCGAGCAAAAGATATTTGTACAGATCGAAAGAGGTATGAGATTCTTCAGAAACAACATTATCAATAATGGTCACCACCCCTTTTGGAGAGACAACATGCAGCTTTTGTTTATCATTCATCAATATTTCCGAATGCATGGAATTTGGAAACTGGTAAATAACCGATTCTTCCAGTGTAAGTGGTTGTCCATCAATCTGTTGATTAAGCAATGTAAAAGAATGAATGGCTGATAATGATGCTGTGGAACCAACATGTTGAACCATGTTTTCTATCATTTGCTTGCCAGGCATGATATATGCCTGTGCTGAGATGGGAATCCATATGAAAAGGATGAAAAAAAATATTTTTTTCATAACTGATATTTCTCCAAATTTTTATGTAAAAAATTTATTTATATCTCAAACTTTCTAAACATTGGTATTCATGTCAATGTTCAGGAAATTAAATATTTTATATTTATTCGATTATTCAAGCCATTTTGATCTGTTTTTTTCGATCATTGATCCACTGGAAAGCATCTTCAAAAGAAGTCATTGACAACAGGTGATCTCCTAATTCAAAAATATCTTTGGTTCGTAAAGATTTCAAGCGCGGTGAAATTCGCCGG
>PEAL01000515.1 GCA_002753725.1 Deltaproteobacteria bacterium | reverse complement strand
AGGGGGACTACTATGAAAAGAAAACGTTATTCCGCAGAATTCAAAGCCAAAGTATCACTTGAGGCTGTCGAGCTATTATTAGGGCTGCTGGGGGCTGCTGGGGTCACATCTTGATTATTACATTTAATTTGTTTATCAAACCAACTATTAATTCGGTCTCATTAAATATAATAATCAAGATGTGACCCCATTTCCCCCCCATTTCCCCCACCATTTCCCCCACAGGATTACGCTGAAGAAGATGAACAAGATGAATTAAAAGTGTCTCATTTCATCTTATTCATCTTCTTCAGTGTAATCCTGGTTCAAAAATAATAGAATTTGCTCTTTCTGAAATGAGGAACTTATTATCAGAGATTTCCTTACTGATAAAAAAGTTGTTTAACTGAAAACAGTTTAATTTTTCCGCCTATACATCCGCACAACGACAGCATCCTGCCGGTTGACCATCACATTGAAACGCAATGGTGATCCCATGTTCATTAAGAATATGGGCCACTTCGTTGGCAGTGACCTTGCCTTCCTTGTTGCCCAGGCAGTATTCTCCCCGAATGGAGATATTGGGTGTTGATGGAACATGTTTTTCAGTCGTTCTCCAAAGGCTGTGTACTGATAACCATGTGTGTCATCCTTATACATTAAGTTTTTGAATGGGGCATTCAATTCATTAAGGTAAGGTTGGGCCTCATTTTCAGTGCTTCCGACGATATTATCCATCAGCACAACTGCTGAGCGAAATGTAGTAATATCAACACTCAATGGTGGGGGAGGCAATTCCAGAAGCACTTCAGAGTCTTCATAAATATAATAAACAGGTTTTTTGTAAATAATACCGGCAATTGTCAGGTATGGAATAAGTGCCTTATAACCGCCAGTTGGAACAATCACCAAAATCAATTTCCTCTTTTGTAGCAGGTTTTAAATCTTCAGCAACAAAACGAATTAATGAATTTCAAAACACGCCCAGACAACCTGTATGGATATTTTTGTTGAAATTTTTAGAAACGAAAAGAAAAGAACAGTGAGCAATCAAAGATGGATCATAAAATCATGTGTGTATTTTATAAATGAACGTAATGTTCATTGTCTTATTTTGTGATATTCTAATATGAATGTTTTCACTCATTCGCAAGGACATTTTCAAGAATTTCTTTTATAAATAGTTGAAAATCATCAATCCCCTCACGAAGGTTCGCAAGAAATATTTTATCATCAATGCGCCAATACTGATGCACCAGCATATTCCTAAAACTTGAAAAAGGCTTTAATTGATCGAACAGTTTCTCTGATATTATGTTATGATCCCTTGCTTTTGTAAAACATTGCGTATATCCATTAATAGAAACATGATATTTTTTGGCAAGGATATGTTGAAGAACATTCGCTATGGCTTCAGAAATCAAAACAATAGAATATTTAAGTCCTCTCAACACTAATGGCGACTTAGTAATGTCTTCATTGGATTTTTCAAGTGCCGATCTTATGATCATTGCTTCATTGGCTATTTCATCAAGGTATGTCTCAATCCTTTGGCGATCTATTTCCACAAAAAACCTCTCTTTGTTCTCGTTTTAATCGAATGCTTTCATTCAATAAAGGTTCATTTTCAATAAAAAATAAAGATAAAGATTCAATACGATCTGTAAGCAATTTTTCGTTTTTATTATAGAGTAAAACACCAGTATTAATCGCTTGATCTAATATAAAAGGATCAGCAAGATGGATGTCAAAAAAAAGAATATCTATTTGCGATTCTGGAATTTTTTGATCATTTGCAATATTATGAACCAGATTAAAGTACAGTTTATGCATATTTGCATTTGAAGCAGCCAAAATTAGGAGATCAAGGTCATTTACGACAGGTTCACATCTGGCAGCAGATCCAAAAATATATGCGGCTTCAATTTCATTGCATGATATGATTGTGTCTTTTAGCTTATCAGCATTAATGTAGATGCAGTTTTTTGGCAATGTTAATTGAAAATTGTTTTCTGGTTCTTGCGATTTTTTTATATGGAGCATGATATCCTGCCTTTTTGAGCTTTTCTTTTTGCAAACCTTTTATGAGTTAAAAATTATTACAAAAATATCATTTTATTATAGTGTTATCAATTAATAATTCACAAAAGAGGGCATTTTAATGTCGAACCAAACCTTAAATCGCATCAGCATATTTTTCTATTTTCCCATCTCCAACACCATCAATTTGCTTGATGGATTCTTTTGATTTGATCGGAGAGATCGGGGTCACATCTTGATTTTTGTAATTATAAATCATTATAAAGCAAAATTAATGTCCTGTCACCATTCCACAATCTTTCTTTTACAATACTTACACGTTTGCTAATTGACGAATATCCAATACCAAAACTTTCACCTATACACCTGATTACCTCTCAAAAACAGAGACAGGCAGATAGGGTCGGACCAGAGATGTATATCAGGTTTGTGAGGAAAATTTTATCTAATAACGCTCTTTTTCATACCGAAAAGTGCGTTATAGAGGGTGAAAATTGACTTTTTGGGGATGAATATTGTTTAATTTTAATGCGTTGGCTTGGTCCGACCCCAACTTCAATTGCAGTGGGTGGCGAACGAAGTCAGGAAGATGCCCTGGCTCAGGCAAAGAAAAGTGCAAAGGAGTTGATTGATGTCATTAAAGACAAAAGTTACGAAAATCTAAAAAAATTGGCAGTCAATCCCTTGCTGTTAACCATTATTGCCATTGTGCATCGGACAAGGGCGATATTACCCAAAGAGCGGTATAAGTTATATGAAGAATCGATCAAGGTGATGATTGAGTTATGGAATGTTGCCAATCGCAGGTTGGATATCAGTTTTTCGGTGGATAACAGCATTGCCAATTTAAGTAAGATTGCTGCCCATATGATGATGCATAACATTCGGGAAATTAAAAAAGAAACCATTTGCAGTCTGATTCCAGACACCATTGAAGGCAAACCACGCGATGAATTTCTCAATACGATGGTCGTTCAGGCCGGGCTGCTGTATTACTCTGAAGGCCAGTTTGGTTTTTTACATTTAAGTTTTCAGGAATATCTCACTGCCATATATTTTGCCAAAAGCGGTTCACAAAATGATATTCTGCAATATTGTTCAATGGCTTACTGGCAGGAAACCATCAAGTTATTCATTAATGTGGGGAATGTGGATTTGTTTTTTCAGGAAATTAATAAGGGCTTGATGACCAAAAACTATTGGCAGCATATGAATTTATGGGAAAATTGTCTGGGTGAAATTTCTGTTGAAGATAGTAAAGTCAAGCACGAAAAGAAATTGGCTGACACTATTTTAAAACAGTTATCTCGTATAGATGATGAAAAAATGATCATGGCACTGTCTTTTTATTATCCACTGTTTCAATATGCCAATGATTATGTCGATGATGGATGGCAGTTGTTTGACCATGCCAGGCATCCTTTTGTTCAATCGATTGGCAGCTCTATTCTATGTCGATGCAAAAAAAGTATCCAGAATAAACTGGTTGTTGAAATAAAACAGCGGATGATTGATT
>PEAL01000514.1 GCA_002753725.1 Deltaproteobacteria bacterium | reverse complement strand
GGGTCAGAAATACGAAAAACTCGTCCTGTTCAGGTGAAATAATCATTTTTTGAGAAGGATCTTTCTTTTGCTGCAATTCCTGAACGCGACGATTGGTTTGTTCGAGTTGACCGACAAGTTCTTGCTCTTTGGAACGCCATCGTTCCTGGGCAATACGTTCAAGTTCCTGAACTTTGGTAAAAGGTCTTTGAAACTGTCCGCGAGATCGGATGCCAATTAAATCATTACTGCCAGAAAGTACTTCCAGCGAATTCAACAGAAAATTCAGATTATCATTAAACATGTTTGTCATTTGGAATCCCAAAAAATTCTGTTTTTGCACATAATACGAATCGTTTAACATATCGGCATCCGCCACGACGATGATCGTTGATGCTTGCGTGGCTTCCTTGATTTGTTTATCCTTTTCAGCAACCGGTTTATCATCTTCGCCTTTTGGTGGGCCAACCATAAATGCGGTCTTAAATTTTCCCCGAACCTGCACCGCAAGATTGAAAGGTTCTGCTGCTGCTTGAAAATCGCGTCGAATGCCTTCAGCGCCAAAATTGGCTTTAAAAGAATCAATCAAGCTGGCCTGTCGGCTGGATGTTACCAGACCTTCAACGTCCGATGTTGCATTCACCCGTTTTTTAATGGCACCACTGGCTGGAAACAAGAGGCTTTCCAGGTTGGCTGTGATCACATGGTCTGCATTAAAACTTTCTGGTTTAGCAGAGATCCAGACCGGATTGGATTCAACATTGTTGTTTTGTGTTCGAACACGGGTGGGAAGAAACATATCAGCCAAAACTTTTCGTTCTTCCATTTCAATGCCCCAGGACTTGAACAGTTTGTCCAGGTTTGAACTGTTATTTCGCATGAATTGATTTTGAGAAGGGGTTTGATCAGAATTGCACATGGGATCGACAAACACCACTGCATTTTTTCCAGACAGAACAAATTGATCAATGGCATATTGAAGTGGATCGCTCAATGCCTTTGGATGCAAAAGAATCAGCAAGTCTATAGTGTTGTCGATACTTTTAGCGGTTGTGGCGATTTCTTCAACTTTGTACGTTTTTTTCAATTCTTCAATGAACAGCCAGGGGGTGCCTTCGCCCTGTGGGGGTTGCCCGGGCATGGACATTTGCGGATTACCGAACACAGGCAGGCTGGAAATAATACCAACACGTTTTTTCGTTGAATTTTGAACTCGATAAATAATTCGGGTGATATCATACTCCATCAGCGCTTCACGCGAAGGATCCAGGAAAGGAATGCTTTCTTCCTGATCCACCGCCATAATCACCACGCCAAAGTATAATTTTTCACCGGTTGGCATGTTCATTCCCTGAAGTCCATATTTCATGGCCCATTCTTCTTCATCAGAATCCACCTTCGGGTCATACATTTCCAGACTGACTTTGCCGCTGCTGTGTTGAACATATTCGCTCAGGAATTCAATGGCTCGTTTGGAAAATTGCTTGATGTTTACCGGTATATTGGGAAGACTTCTGCTATAAAACACTTTGATCGTGACATCTTCAGAAATATTTTCCAAAATATTTTTTGTTCCCTCAGAAAGGGAAAACATTTTATCTTCAGTTAAGTCCCATCGTAAACTGGCATAGGAAATAATCACATTGGCCAGGATCACAACAGCCAACATGATAGCAATGCCTGCTGTGGACAACAGCGTTTCTTTAAATCGGGTTTGTTTTTTTTCACTCATTTTATGATTACCTCATTATGATTTCAATTAAGTTATAGTTTTGGGGTGGTGTAACCATCCCTGCTAAAACAGATCGGTTATCCATCAAGCGACTATGCTCTTCGAATTAAAAGGATAACACCATTGGCATACAACATAAAAAATATGAACGATAAATAATAAAAAATATCGCGAAAATCCAACACGCCCCGCTGAATAGATTGATAGTGGGTCATAAAACTGAATGATGACACCAAATTGACCAACCAGATCGGTGCCCAGCCAACCAGAGATTCTGTTATTGGCGGCCACCCCGAAAGAACCAGAAATAAACAGGCCACCACTGCCAGAATAAAACTGACCACCTGACTACGTGTAATGGCTGATGTCATACAACCGACACTCAAATAAGCACCACCCATGAGAAAACTGCCCACATACGCACAAAAGATCATGCCATAATCAGGAGATCCCAAATACATGGTACTTAAAATTAATGGAAATGTCAGGGTTTGAGCAATTCCAATAAACAGCCATGCAGCCAGAAATTTGCCCAGGATGACTTCTGTCAGACTGATGGGTAATGTCATGATCAGCTCAATGGTACCCACACGTTTTTCATCTGCCCACAAACGCATGGCCACAGATGGAATTAAAAATAAAAACAGCCAGGGATACCATTCAAAATGACTTCTCATGTCCGCCTGACCCGCTTCATAAAAATGACTGATTGAAAAAGTAAAAAATCCAATCAGCATCAGAAATATAACAATAAACACATACGCGACCGGTGATCCAAAATATCCGGTCAGCTCGCGCAACATAATAATTTTCGTATTTCGTAAAGTTCTTGGCATACTCACCTCGAAATTTGTTTTTTGTAAGTTAATGTCTGTTCACGCAAAAAATTGTTACCGAGATTTGTGTGGTACGATACGATCCAGTCTGGATCGGGCTTCACCAACTTCAGTAATCATGCGGAATACTTCATCCAAACGTCCCTGCTCCGTATAAATGGATTCAATCTGATACCCATTTTCTGACGAACATTTTAAAACCTTGTCCGTCAACGGAATCGAGATACTCTCCGGATAAATACGCAAACACAAATTGTTAGCATTTTTTTCGAGTATATCTATTTCTTTAACGCCAGGAATGACATTGAAATGGTTTCTGACACTTTCAGCATCTGCATTTTGAAGTGTCACACGAACAGCACCGTGAAGTCCAGATCGGGCACGCAGTTGATTGGGGGTATCGTTGGCAACGATATGACCATTGGCAATAATAATGGCACGGGTACAAACAGCATCGACTTCTTCAAGAATATGTGTGGAAAGAATGATAGCCTTGTTAATCCCCATTTCACGAATCATGGTTCGTACTTCGTGTTTCTGATTTGGATCCAGACCATCAGTAGGTTCATCCAGAACCAAATATTCAGGATCATGAAGAATGCTTTGAGCAAAACACACCCGTTGCTTGAACCCTTTGGAAAGCGTGCTGGCAGGCTGATAGGTGACATCCTTTAAAAAACATTTTTCAATGGTTTCATCGATTTTCTTATTTTTGATCGCTCCAGAAAAGCCTCGAATTTCAGCACAAAAATCCAAAAACGAACGAACAGTCATTTCTGGATATACCGGCGCATTTTCTGGCAAATAGCCAATTTTTTGAAGGGCTTCGATGGGGGATTTGGTGATATCCGCTCCTCCGATCACTGCCGTACCGGATGATGGTGGTATAAAACCAGTAATCATTCGCATGGTTGTAGATTTTCCCGCAGCATTCGGTCCTAAAAAACCTAAGACTTCTCCTTTTTTAACTTCAAACGAGACATCATTG
>PEAL01000513.1 GCA_002753725.1 Deltaproteobacteria bacterium | reverse complement strand
CGTTTGCCAGAGGCGATATCCATACAGGTGAATCAAAAAATGCAATTATCCCAGTAAAAGCAGATTTAACATTACAATCAGGAAAAGCATCAATAGAAATTCAAGCCAAAGAAGAACGAGGGTATGATTCAAAAAAAGTAAAACTCACCATCACCAAAGCAGCTTTAGAAAAACCAAATCTATCCATAACAAGTTATAAAATTAACGACAGCAACACAGGCCTTGCCAAAGGCAATGGAAACAGTATCCCTGAAAATGGAGAAACCATTGAGTTAATCCCTTTAATTAATAACACTGGTGCTGGAAAAGCTGTGAACATAGATTTAAAAATTACCTCTATTAACAACGAATTGAGCATTCAAAAGGAAACAACAACTATTCCACAAATATTACCATCTAAAAAAGTTTCTGGAAATCTGGTATTTTCCATTCCACGTAACTTTAATGACAATAAAATCAATATTGATATTCAAGCCACTGATGTTCGGGGCGTTTCAACAGCAAAAAAAACAATAGAGATCAGGACAGAAACATATCAGCCGTTAATTGCTTATCAGTATAAACTGATTGATGACAACCATAATGGTTTTCTGGAAAATGGCGAAGAAGGTGAAATTGAAATACAACCAGTCAATAATGGAAAAATGGATGCTAAAAATCTAAGGATCAATTTAAGCGCTGATGATTTATTGTTTTCAAATTCACAAGCGACAATCAAAACGATTTCGGCGGAATCATCATATGTGCCTTTACGTTTTCCATTTACTGTACCCCGAACATTGGAAAAAACATCGGTAAATGTTCAAATACAGATTTCTCAACAAGATTTTCCAGGTTTGACAGACAATATCAATCTGGCCATTACGCCTGTGGTTCCAGATTTTGAACTGATTACCCAAATCATTGATCCAAACAAAAACAATGTGATTGAACAGGGAGAATCAATTGAACTGATTGTTACAGTCTTAAACAAAGGTAAACTTGATGCTGAAAACGTTGTGTTAAAATTGCAAGGAGAGAAACAAAGCGAACTGATCCCAGGCGTCATTTTAGGCAGTGACAACTCGTTTGAAATTGGACGAATTGGTGCAGGAAAGTCAAGTTCTCCAAAACGTTTCTTGATGCATATTCAGCGAGCTGCTAACCCTGGAACATTACCACTTAACTTTAATATCTCACAAAAAGATTTTTCATCCAAAAAAATGCTCAAAAATTTTCCCATTAAAGAAGAACTGCCTGAAAATATTTTTGTCAAATCTAAGCAACCAACACAAGTTCCTGCTCTTTCAGCACCTATAAAAAATAGTCCACCCATCATGGTGATTGCACTTCCCAAAAACAATCAACGAACGATTTCTGAGTTTATAGATTTGGTTGGAACTGTCGTAGATGACAAAGGCATTGCGAATATCGATTTTTTTGTCAATGGCAAACGTCTCGATGTCACACGCGCCATAGGTGTAACTCAGCCCGCAAACCAGAGGGAAAAAAGAGATTTTAATCAGAGAATTCCGCTTCAAAGTGGTACAAATGAAATCACTGTAACTGCTTTTGATATTGAAAATGAATCCATTTCAAAAACAATCAGCGTGTATCGTGATTCTGAACAAGGTGAATTGTGGGGCGTTGTTATTGGAATCAATCGATATGCCAGCCCAAAAATTCCACCGCTCAAATATGCCAGAAATGATGCTGAAAGTTTTGCGTCATATTTAAAAAATACCATGAGAATGGATTCAAATCACTTAATTGAATTATATGATGAAAAGGCCACATTAAAAAACATCAAATCAAACCTGGGAACTTTTTTGCACAAAAAAGCAAACAAAAAAGAAGACACTGTCTATATCTTTTATGCGGGACATGGTGCGCCAGAAAGAGATGACAGCAATAAGTACAAAGATGGCATTGCCAAGTATATTCTTCCCTTTGATGCTGAACTGAATGACCTTTTCAGTACAGCTTTGGACATGGATACAATCGCAGTCATCTTTAAACGAATTCGTGCCCAACGTGTCTTTTTTATTGCAGATAGTTGCTATAGTGGCACAAGTGGCGGAAGGTCAATAGTCGCTTTTAATGACACCGGAAATCGTGCCAATATATCCAGCCAGTTTCTGCAGCGGATAATTAATTCAGGTAAAGGGCGTGTCGTGCTGGCATCCAGTGAGGCCGGTGAAGTCAGCCAGGAATCAGATAAGCTCAAGCATGGCTTTTTTACCTATTACCTTCTTGAAGGATTAACAGGAAAAGCAGATGTTGATCAGGATCAAATGGTTGATGTTAATGAAGCCTATCGTTATGTAAGCAACAAAGTTCCTGAAGCTACCAATAGTGGACAAAATCCAGTTTTAAAAAGTATGCAGGAAGGACAGGTCATCATCGGCCAGGTGAGTAAATCAAGTTTTTCAAAACAGCCATTAAATCATTCTGTTGTTCAATCCAATAAACGTTTAATTGATTCATATGTCAATAACCAGCCAATCTCAAATTTCCCCTGTTCATTATGGAAAGACCAGAAAGCAGTTCAGCTTGAAAAAAACAGGCTAAAGTCAACAGTTAAAAAATGGGCAAACGCCTGGTCTTCAATGAATATTGATTCATACTTATCTTTCTATTCAAACCAGTTTAAACCAGACAATGGATTGAGTTTTAATCGTTGGAAATCCCAAAGAAAGAGACGATTAAATAAACCATATATCCGCGTCAAACCATCTAATTTTCAAATTGATTTTTATAGCTGTACAGCGGCAAAAGTAATATTTGATCAGTATTATGAAACAAAAGGCTACAGTGATAACACACAAAAACAATTTCTTTTTGAAAAAGATTCAGGAAATTGGAAAATAATAGAAGAAAAAAATCAATAAAGGAATATATACAAATGAAACATGCTGTAGATAAATTAACAATCAAAGAGTTTAAGACAATTAAACACATTGAAGGTTTTGAATTGAAAAACCTGAATGTTCTGATTGGTGACAACAGAACGTATAGAAAAAAATAGCGAAAATTGGAGATTAAAAGATGAAACCAATCCGAATGATAGAACATAAGTTAGCAGAACTAACTATAAAAAAATATAAGCTGTTTCAAAATTTTAAACTTGACTTGACAGATGATAAAGGAAACCCTTTAAACACAGTGATTTTGGCAGGAATAAATGGAAGCGGAAAGACAACTATTTTGGATTTTATTTCTGATACTTTATTTTCCGAGAAGAAAAAAGATAAATCTAATATAGTAAGGGTGAAGTTAATTGGTAATCTGTCGGAAATGAAAAAACTAGGAGATCAGATACAGTCGTCAGAGCTGAATCCATTTCCTATACAGAATAAAGAAATAAGCAATTATATTGATCATTTTATTTTAGACAACAATAAATTTTCTAATGTTACTGTTAGAGAAGCGCGCAAAGCAGCTTTTGAAGAAATCAATAAGCTCTTTAATATATTAGATATAAATATTCAGCTTATTGACAGGAAAGATGGAAAGCCAATATTTAAAAATTTTCAAGGAAAAAAATTAGGGTTAGAG
>PEAL01000512.1 GCA_002753725.1 Deltaproteobacteria bacterium | reverse complement strand
ATTTTTTACAAAACCTTTTAGTAATCGAATATGCTGCGCTGTCAATGCTGTGCCCAATGTCGCCACAACATTCGGTATGCCGTGTTGGAACATGGCCAATAAGTCCATGTAGCCTTCAACGATAAAAACATGATCTTGTTTACGACAATAATTTTTGGTTGCATTCAACCCATAGAGCATCCGACTTTTGTGGTATACCTGTGTTTCAGGTGAATTCAAATATTTGGGTAGGGTATCATTTAAAACACGACCACCAAAACCTGCCACATGTCCATTGATATTGACAATGGGAAAGATGACACGATCCCGGAATCGATCATAGTACCCTTTGCGATCCTTTTGAATGATCAAGCCCGCTTTTTCAACCAATTTTAAGGACACTCCCGTTCGAGAAAACAAACGAACAATGTGATCCCACCCATCCGGCGCATATCCTAACCGAAATTCTTTCTGGATTTCTTTTGAAAGCCCTCGACCTGAAAAATATTTTTGTGCGCGTCGTCCCACCGGACTTTTCAGATGGTTCTGGTAAAAATCAAGTGCGGTTTGATTGATTTCAAACAGTTGATCTCGTTCATTCAGTTGTCTTTTTTGTTCAGCTGTCAGACGATTCGTCGGTATTTGAATACCATGTCTATCAGCAAGCAATTTTACCGCTTCAGGAAAAGACAAATTACTTTGCCGCATCAAAAAGGTATAGACATTACCACCAACACCACAGCCAAAGCATTTAAACATTTGTTTTTGTTCATTGACTGAAAAGGAAGGCGTTTTCTCAGCGTGAAAAGGGCACAATCCAACATGATTGTTACCCGCCTTTTTAAGCTGAACATATTCTCCGATAACATTGACAATATTCGCAGCCTGACGAATTTCAGCAACAAGACTTTCCGGAATGAATTGTGCCAAAAAAAATCCTCCCAAGAGCATTGGCTCTGTAGATTTCAGTTAAGAATGAAAACATGATCTGTCAAGGCATGAAATTTTAAAAAAAACTTAACCTAAAAATGGCACCTGCCATTTTTAAGTATAAATAGAAAACGGACTGAAGAAAAAGAGAATAAATAACAAAAAAATCTTCAATCCGTTCATGATTCGTCAGTCATTTTAAAATGATTGACAGGTTAAATCGTTTTTTTGGTTAACGCTATCGCAGTCGAAAGATTAAGCGTTCCTTCATATAAGGCTCTACCACAGATAACACCCACAATGCCAGAAGATGCAACAGACAATAAATTTTCAATATCTTTGATCGTAGAAACGCCACCAGATGCAACAACAGGAATGGAGACGGCCTCTGCTAAGGCTTGAGTGGCTTGAATATTCGGGCCAGTCTGCATGCCGTCGCGATGAATATCCGTAAAATTGATCGCTGCAACACCGGTATTTTCAAATTGTTTTGCCAGATCAATGGCTGTTACTGAGGTTGTTTCAGTCCAGCCTTCCACTGCAACCATCCCTTTTTTAGCATCAATTCCAACAACAATTTTTCCAGGAAATTTCGAACAAAATTCCACAACTTTTTCCGGATGCCGTATGGCCTCTGTTCCCAGAACAACTCGATCCACCCCCATATCCAAATACATTTCAATGGTTGACAGCGTTCGAATGCCACCACCCACTTGAACAGGGGTATTTATAGATGAAACAATCTGACGAATGGTTTCAGTATTTTGAGGCTGTTTTTGAATGGCACCATTGAGATCCACAACATGAATCAGCTCTGCACCGGTCGCTGCCCATTTTTGAGCCATTTCTACAGGATTGGAAGAAAAAATCGTTTCTTCGTTCATTCGACCTTGTTTGAGTCGAACACATTTTCCATTTTTTATGTCAACAGCAGGGATAATAATCATGAGTTGCTTTTCAGTATAAGGTTTTAATGCTGGAAGGCCAGCAAGAAATTATGGAGATGAGGGGGATCGAACCCCTGACCTCGGCATTGCGAACGCCGCGCTCTCCCATCTGAGCTACATCCCCTTTATTTTCAGTTTTGAATGATCAAAAGTTGATTCTAATAACAAAGCGGTGGGGGTTTGTCAAATTTTTAATGACTACCTGGAAAGGGACATTTAAAGATTTAAGTGGCAGGGCTAAGGTTATTTTTAAGATTTGATTGTTCTGCTGATTGAAAAACCGTTTCTTTGACTGTCGTGTGGACAGATCGAAAAATTTCATCAAATGAACTTGGCGATACACGACCGGTTTCAATAAATTTAACCACAATTTCTTTACTTGTTTTAAGAACTTGTTCTTGTAATGATGCCATTGCTTGATTTCTTGATTATTTTTTGGATAATGCCTTGATGCATATTAACGTACCAAGGCATTATGTTAGAAAAAGATTTAGGTTTCTTCAACAGTTATTGCGTCTTCTTCACAGACTTCAACGCAGCTTTCACAGCCGAGACATTCATCTGCATTGACTGTAACGGATTTGCCGCCTTGCATTTCAAAAACATCAACCGGGCATACTTCGACACATTCTTCGCAGCCGGCACATTTCGAATCATCAACAATTGGATTAAAAGCCATAAGAAATCTCCTTTCTTAAAAAGATCAATGTATTACAAATAAAAACTCTTATTTCTCAAGAGAATTTTTCAAAGGCTTCACTACAACAATCATATGATCGAGTCAAGTAATTTAAATAAAAAGTCGTTACAATATTCCCTCTGGCATGGGTGGAATTCTTTCGCCACCAATGATATAGCCGCCATCAAGCCGGATGACACTGCCTGTCATAAAGCTTGCCTGATGCACTAAAAACATGACAGCATCAACAACATCGGAAATTTTCCCCACACGATCTAAAAGGGTATGATCCAATAAATCCTGTTTGTCTGATTCGCTAAGATGTTGCCACCCTCTGGTTTGAGGGCCATGTCGAGTTTCGATAAATCCGATCATTAATTCATTGACACGAACGTCCGGGGCCGCCTCTCGCGCCCACGTTTCAGTTAATAAAGAAATTCCTCGATTGATGGCAGAATAAGCATCATTGAAAAAAGGAGCCGCAGGGCCTGCACGACCAATCAAGCCTGCAATGGATGAAATATTCACCACAACACCCTTTCCTGATGCTTTTAGAAGGGGAAGGGCTTCATAAAAAACCCATCGTTTCGCCCGAAGTGTCGTGGCAACTTCCATATCCCATTGATCCTGAACATATTTTCCATGAACCAGGGGCCAGCCACCACGTTCAATGTTGTTGATAAGGATGTCTATTCCACCAAAATGAGATCGTACATTTTCAATGAGATGCCTGATAGCCTCTACATCAAGTAAATTAACTTTTGTAATCAGATGGGGCGTTGTAACGGATGAAAAATCGTTTTTTAAATCAGGAAGGTGTTCTTCCCAATCGTAATAGGTTGCTGCGATCTGAATACCCTGTTTTGCGAGTGCAAGAGCGATCGCTTTGCCAATACCTTTAATGCTTCCCAAAACAAGGGCTGTTTTCGTTTTTTTGTTCATGTGTAATCCCTTATATTCGAGTGTCGTAAGTATAGAGTCTGGCAAGAATGGATCTCTCTCT
>PEAL01000083.1 GCA_002753725.1 Deltaproteobacteria bacterium | reverse complement strand
TTTAGCTTTGGGAGTTCCTTAGATTTTCAATGCGTTGTTTTTCTGTAACTCCCAAAGCTAAAGCTTTGGGACTCCAATCTAAAATGGGGAACTTATTTTTCGAGTATTCCTTAACAATCTATAACTCTATCGTTGCTTCCTGAAGTAATAGACTGATATTCGCAATAGCATCAATTTGCGACAATTCTTTGATAAATGTTCTGTTTTCTTTTCCTTTTCTCAGTTTAACATGATAGGCATAGTCCATTCTTTTCCCTTGAGACATTTCCCGAAGTGTCACCAAAGCAAAAATTTTACAATAATTTTTTAATGTTTTTTCAAGCAGTTTAATGCTGTCTGGATCATTGAGTATATTGAACCGAAGCATTCCATCAAAAGCGCTTAGCTGGCCAAATGGAGAGAGGTAGAGAAGAAAAGCTATTAGGCAGAATCCTGTCGTTCCAACCAAAGCAATGGCGTATCCATTGACACCACAAGCAATTCCGGCAGCAAGTGCAGCAAACATAAAAATAATATCTTTTGGATCTTTCAAGCTTGTTCGAAACCGAATGATCGCCAAAGCGCCCATCATTCCAAGGCCAGAGGCAAGACTATCGCCAATAGCCTGCATCACGGTTGCAGCAACGATTGGACTAAGCACCAATGCCTGGACATAGTTTCTTGAATATGACAATCCTCTGAATGTTTTTTCATAGGTAAAAGCAATCATCACCGATAGAATAAATGCAAGCAGAACAGTATAAATGCACATAATCACGGTGGGATGGGGTGATGTTGCCTGTAAAGATAAGAGATCTAACACCGGGAACCTCGCTTCTTTCTTCAGAGGTATGAGTTTATGAGGCCATTAAAAGTGACCGCCCGGTCATTTCATGGGGTTGCTCCAGGCCCATCAATTCAATTAGAGTTGGGGCAATATCACCAATAACACCCTCTGACCGAAGTTTGACAGGACTCGTCTTTTTAACGAGAACAAGAGGAACCGGGTTGGTGGTGTGGGCGGTATGTGGTTTGCCAGTGGGGTCACACATTTTTTCAGCATTTCCATGATCTGCTGTTATCAAAGCAAATCCACCCAATGCCAACAGTTTTTGGATTACTTTTTCAACACATGTATCTATGGTTTCAACCGCTTTGATTGCAGCATCCATCATTCCAGTATGTCCAACCATATCCAGGTTTGCAAAATTAAGAACGATAACATCATATATATTGGATTCAAGAGCTGATAAGACCGTTTCTGTAACCTGAAATGCGCTCATTTCCGGTTTTTGATCATAGGTTTCAACGTCTCGCGGTGATGGAATTAGTTTTCGATCTTCATTTTCAAACGCTTTTTCTTCTCCACCATTAAAAAAATACGTTACATGGGCATATTTTTCTGTTTCGGCAATTCGCAATTGTCGGTATCCAGCAAGGGAAATAATTTCACCCAATATTTTTTGAAGCTGAATGGAAGAAAACGCAGACGGCATATCAAAATTTTCATCATATTGGGTCATGCAAACATAACCCGACAGTCGTGGTTTTTGATGTCGCTCAAACATATTAAACTGATCATCTGTCAATGCCTGCGTAATTTCTCTTGCACGGTCTGCACGAAAATTAAAAAAGATAACGCCATCACCATCACAAAGATGGTTATCATTCTGTCCATTGGCGGATGACAATAAAATGGGTTGGATAAATTCATCTGTCTCACCCCGAGTGTAAGCATTTTTGATGGCCTGACAAGGATGTGCTTCAGCAACACCTTCCCCTGATGTATACAATGCATAAGCGCGGGAAATACGTTCCCAGCGTTTGTCTCGATCCATCGCATAAAATCGGCCACAAATGGTTGCAATTTGGCCCCATGATATTTTATCGATATAGGATTGTAATTGTTTAATATATGTCTGTCCACTGTCTGGCGGTGTATCTCGGCCATCCATAATGGCATGGATTCGCAAGGGGACTTTTTTTGTTTTTGCCATATCCATTAAAGCAAACAAATGATTGATATGGCTGTGTACCGAACCATCAGACAGCAATCCCATCAGATGAAGTCGTCCTTTATTTTGTTGAATAGTGTCGATAAGATCAGAGAATGCAGGGTTGGTTTGAAGTTTGCCGGATTCAATGGCAGAATCAACACGAAGCATGTCCTGAAGCACCACGCGCCCTGCACCAATATTTAGGTGGCCAACTTCAGAATTTCCCATAACACCTTCAGGTAAACCCACAGCTTTTCCCGAACATTTCAGATAAGTATAGGGGTAAGTCTGGAACAGTTGATCCAGATATGGAGTTTTCGCCTGAGCAATTGCATTGCCTGTCGTTTCTGAAGAAAAGCCCCATCCATCCAAAATCATAAGCATTACGGTTTGATTCGATTTTTTCATATATACAATCCTTTAAAAAGCTTTTGACTCATAATTTTTGAGAACCTATGACACACGTGTAAAATAATTAAACAAAAGGGTTTGATAGTATATATGATGGTCAAATGCAATCTTATTTTTGGAAGGATGCATCTTCTGGAATGTGGCTTGATTATGTTCCGTTCCGAGGTCTGCATATTGATTTACTGGAGTCTCAAATCTTTAGATTTGGGACTCCAATCTAAAGTGGGGAACTTATTTTTCAAGTATTCCTTATCATTCAAGTTTGTTATGTCTTTAATCATATTAAAATACATATTATGTGAAAAAAGAGTTATCGTTGGACTAAAAAAATCTTTTTTTTTTACCAGAATTACCATACAAAGAAAACTCAGGTTGAAATCCTGAAAACAGAAATAATCGATAGGCGAACAAAAAATCGCTTTGTAGAAAAAAGGAGCTAACATGGAGAAATCATCAATCCCATCAGAACAATACGATGCCTTTCAAGATTTAACAGGCACAATCCAGGGAGAAAAAAACGCAGAAACAGAAGATATTGGAAAACGTCTCAATTTTATTCGAAATGAGAAACAGTTGAGCTTAGAAGCGCTCGCACGCTTGACTGGTTTTGATAAAAAAGTGCTGCACCAGATCGAACAAAATGAAATCCAACCACAAATCGGCACGATCCTGAAATTATCAAAGGCTTTAAACAAGGCTTTTGGATTAAAGGATTTTCAACCGGGCCCCCAACAAGTCGCTGTTACCCGAAAATCCGATCAACAACCGATCACACGCGCCACATCATCCTCAGATTCGGATCCCTTATATACGTATAAGACACTGGCGCCAAATGTCAGTGACCGGCACATGGAACCACTAATTGTCCAATTGACAGAAACGCCGGATGCTGAGCTTTCCATTCACAATGGTGAAGAATTTATTTATGTTTTATCCGGAACGGTCGAGCTGCTCACTGGAAAAGATGTGATTCTGCTTGATCCAGGAGATAGTGCCTATTATTCATCGACATTACCGCATCGGGTTGCTGCGAAAAAAGATCAGGCAATGATTTTGGCGGTTATTTATGAATCTTTCCCTAATGATTCTTCAAAGTAATGAATGATAAGATAATTTTCTTTATTTTCAGGCTGTCGTAAAAACAAATTTGTATTGACAGGAATAGGAATCAAAATTATACTGCAAAATTTGCATTTATGAATAATTGAATTTTTTGAAAAATGGCTGGAATCAACGATAAATTATTAACTTTTCCATACGTGTATCCTGAATTCAGGTAGCATTATGGGATAATATCTTCTGGTTAAATCAACTATGAAAGACGAAAAACGACCGGTTCGGTTAAAGGGTGTTGGAGACAGTTTGTGGGTATCCATTGATCCGACACAATCAATAGAAACGCTAAAACAAGAGCTGATCACTGTTTTTCAGAGATTGGGTCATCTAACCATTCAAGCCAAAGTTGTTTTGGACTTAGAAGACGCAGATGGTAATTATGACAGCCTAATTCTTGACATTCGAACGTTTCTAAAAGAAACGTATAACGTGGCATCTGTTCTTGAAAATGACAAGAAGGCCAAAACAGAAAAAAAAGCGCCCCCACCATTACCCGACTGGGATAAAAAATGGAAATCCAAAAAAAGTGATGTACTTTTCATTGCAGGACGCATTCGATCAGGCCAGCGGATCAATGCCAGACGTCATCTGGTTGTTTTGGGAGATGTCAATCCTGGCGGAGAGGCTATGGCTGGTGGGGATATTATTGTTTTGGGTAGTCTCAAAGGAAAAGCCGTTGCCGGTCAACCCAATAATCATGATGCCATCATACTGGCGTTAGATTTCAAGCCAACTCAAGTTCAAATTGGTATGAATGTTGCTGTCGGCATTGATACAGATGCACCACAAACAGCAGAATTTGCAAGGGTCGAAGGGGACAACATTATTGTGGAAGAATACATGCAAGCCAATCCCTTCGCCAAACTGCACTGGCCTCAGGCAAGATAAAGGTATCAATAAAAATTAACAATGTACAACGATCAATATTTAATGATTCAACGACAATTGATTATTAAATATTGTTGAAGATGAGGTAGAGTTTTGGAAGGAAAGGTTATTGTTATCACTTCAGGAAAGGGCGGCGTGGGTAAAACCACGGCAACTGCCAGCATTGGTGCGGCACTGGCCCTTGAAGAAAATCGTGTTGTTGTCGTGGATATGGATATCGGGCTTCGCAACCTTGACGTTGTTATGGGCCTTGAAAATCGAATCGTATTCACTGTGGTCGATGCAGTCAATGGCGTGTGTGATATCAAACAGGCAGCCATTAAAGACCGAAGAATAAAAGATTTATACCTGATTCCTGCATCTCAGAGTGATAATAAAGATGTACTCGAAGCAGAAGGCATGATCAAACTTTGCGGTGAATTACGCAAACAATTTGACTATGTCATTATTGACTGTCCGGCAGGCATTGAAAAAGGGTTTCAGAATGCAGTGGCGGCTGTGGATGAAGCCATTGTTCTTTGTACACCTGAAGTATCGGCTGTTCGAGATGCAGATCGAATTATCGGTTTGTTATATGCACGTTCAATTACGCCCAAGCTGATCATTAATCGTATTATTCCGCAAATGGTTGAACGCGGAGACATGCTCAGTCATGATGATGTTGTTGAAGTTTTATCGATTGAATTGCTTGGTTTGGTTCCATTGGACGAAAATGTTGTTGTGTCAACCAACACGGGAATTCCAGCAGTACTACAAAAGAATTCCCCCGCAGGAGAAGCATTTCAACGTATTGCAAAACGCATTAATGGCGATGTGGATCTACCATTTGAAATTCCCAGAACGAATCGTGGATTATGGAAAAAATTAGCACAAAAAATAGGCATGCGTAGAAGGGGGGCTTAGATGGCATTCGATTTTTTTAAAAAACTCAAAGAAAGACGACAACGAAAAAAGAAAGCGAGCAGCGGTGGTATTGCCAAAAAACGACTTCAATTTGCAATCATTTATGACAAACTTGAAGTTTCAGACAATATGCTGCAAGCCCTTCACCAGGATATTTTAACCGTCATATCCAAATATTTTGAAATTGATCGTGAATCACTTAAGATTGATATCAAACCAACAGATGATCTTTCTTCCCTGGTTGTCAACACGCACATTCTTCGTGCAAAATCACACTCCTCCAAAAAAAAGAAATTAGCGACAAAAGCGGCGAAAGAATAATCAAGCGCAAAGGCTTACCTGCCTTTGCGTTTCCCCTGCTTTCTTTTAAAGAGAGTATAACGTTTTCATGCAAAAAACACTCATCATATGCATCGTCATCCTGTCAATATCAGCTCAGTGCCTGTATGCTCAAAAACCGCTTAAAAAAGTTAAAACATGGGGATATTGGCTTCAGGCACCCGATATTTCTGTCATTGCTGCCTGCCCTTATGATTTGCTGGTCATTGATTATTCCTTTGATGGCACAGATACAAAAGCCTTCACAACAGAGCATATGGATAGACTTCACCGTGCAGACAAACATATGTTGTCTTATCTTTCCATTGGTGAAGCAGAATCCTATCGATTCTACTGGAAAAAAGAGTGGAAAACAGGCTCACCTGATTTTATAGGAACAGAAAATTCAGACTGGGCCGGTAATTTTAAAGTTAAGTACTGGAATAAACAATGGTGGGATCAGGCATTAAAACCTTATTTAAATCGCATTCTTTCTGCTGGATTTGATGGCGTGTATTTAGATATTATCGATGCCTACTATTACTGGTCTCAAAATGGCTATCCTGTACAACACTGTGCAGATCAAATGATTGCGCTGGTCGTTTCCATTCGTGAGTATGTAAGCAAAAAAGGAAAAAAAACGTTTACCATCTGCCCTCAAAATGCGTTGGGTATTATCGGAGATGCCTCTTTGATGCCTAAAAAACGTTATTTAAAAGCAATTGATGCCATTGGCGTAGAAAGCCTGTTTTTTAATTATTGGAGCCTGGAAGATCAGACATATCGACTGAAATGTATCCGAGAATTTTATAACGCTAAAAAACGAATATTCAATGTTGAATATCTGAAAAAAGAACAATGGAAGACCTATCACAACACATTGCATAAACAGCCTTTTCCCATTATTGGTTATGCTGCTCATGAAAATCGTGCGTTGAAAGAATTGATCGTTCCTTCAGAGTGAAGGGCCGAAAAATCTTCCACCCGCCCAATGTTCTTTATTGTACGATAATCCGACAAATGAATAAAGAAATGAGAAGAAGGACATCGTGGAACAAAAAAGATATATCATCGGTATTGATTTAGGAACAACCAATTCTGCGGTTTCATACGTGGATCTTTCTGATGAATCCATTGCTAAACCGCATATCCAAATATTTCGTATCCCTCAAGTGACAGCGCCTGGAGAAATCTCCAGACTGCCTGTCTTGCCCTCATTTTTATACCTTTCCGGAGAATACGATCTTGATATCGAATCAACGCAACTCCCCTGGAAAACAGACCCTTCAAGATTGACAGGCGCATATGCGCGGGATCATGGAAAAAAAGTCCCTTCGCGTCTGGTGTTGTCAGCAAAAAGCTGGCTCTGTCATGATAAGGTGGACCGACAAGCGCCTATTCTTCCCTGGGGAACGGGTCAGGATGTACGAAAAGTTTCGCCGGTTGCAGCATCAGCATCATACCTTGCTCATATTCGTCAGGCATGGAATGAACGTATGGGCGATGATGAAGATGCCTGGCTGGAAAACCAAATGGTCATTGTGACCGTTCCAGCATCCTTTGATGAAGTGGCTCGAGATTTAACTGTTGAAGCGGCTCGTATGGCAGGAATTCCCAATGTGACCCTGCTTGAAGAACCCCTGGCAGCATTTTACAGCTGGCTGGGACGACACGACGCTGAATGGAATCGTTTTGTTCATCCGGGCAATCTCATCCTGATCTGTGATGTGGGCGGTGGAACAACGGATTTTACCCTGATTACCTTACAGGAAATTGATGGACATCAACGATTTGAACGAATTGCCGTAGGCGACCATCTGATACTTGGTGGCGATAACATTGACCTGACCCTGGCTCGAACCATCGAACAAAAAATGAAAGCATCATCCGGTCAACAATTAAGCATGGAGCGATGGCAATCTTTATGTCATCAATGCAGAGAAGCCAAAGAAGCTATTTTATCCAATGAAGCAGAATCTAAAACCATAACGCTGATTGGCGAAGGACGAAGCCTTATTGCCGGCACATTGTCTTCTAATTTGGATAAACAGGATATTGAGCGCGTGGTGTTGGATGGTTTTTTCCCCATGATTAATTCCAAAGATTTAAGTGCATTGTCTGATAAAAGGCAACGAAAAGGTATTACAGAATTTGGATTACCTTATGAGCAAGAGCCGGCAATTACCAAACATTTATGTCGCTTTTTAGAACAACATCAGCAAGACCTGCCTGATTTCATTCAAAAAGAATCAACGATGCCTGATGTTATATTGTTCAATGGCGGATCCCTGAAACCTGAATGGATCCAGGATCGTATTTGTCAAGCGATTCAATCCTGGTCACCATCAGAAAATGAGGTGGAACGATTAAAAAATCCAGAACCTTTCCTTGCCGTAGCTGTGGGAGCATCCTATTACGGATTGGTCAAAATGGGTCGTGGCGTTCGTGTTGGAAGTGGAAGTGCCCGATCTTATTATCTGGGCATTGATACTCATCAAGGCAAGCAAGCCATGTGTATTGTTGAACGGGGGCAAGAAGAAGGCTCTCAGAAAATATTTGAAGATAAAGCTTTCGAAGTTCTGGCCAATCAACCCGTGCGTTTTGATTTATTCAGCTCCAGTTATCGATCAGGGGATCATTCGGGGGATATTTTTGATGTGGATGAATCTTTTTCATTGTTACCACCGCTTCAAACCGTGATTCAGTATGGTAAGCGAGCAAACGAAAAGCGCTTGCCTGTCATGATTGAAACCCATTATACAGAATTGGGCACTCTGGCCATCTGGTGCAAAGCAAAATTAACTGATCACCGATGGCAACTTCGATTCGAATTGCGAGATAAAACCCAGCAAAAAGAAATTACCTGTTTGGATACACTCGAAGAATCACAGGTTGAAAGTATTCGGCAGGCCGTTCGTCAGGTTTTTTCACCATCACTTGAAAAAAATCCGGAAAAACTTGTACAAACCATCTGTGAACTGGCCGATCGACCCAAAGAACAATGGCCATTGAGTTTGTTAAGGGAACTGGCAGATATTCTTTTGACCCTGAAAAAACAAAGAACAATCAGTCCTGGCCATGAAAGCCGATGGCTCAATCTAACGGGTTATGCCATTCGTCCGGGATTTGGTGATTCACTGGATGAACACCGACTCTCGCAGTTGTGGAAACTTTACAAACCTGGGCCTCATAATTCAAGAAATCCTCAGGTCTTGACCGAATGGTGGATTTTCTGGCGACGCATCAGCGGAGGATTGACAGCCGGTCAGCAACGACAATTTGTGCAAGACTTGACCCCCTTGTTTAAAGGCAAAAAAAATTCCGGACGTCGCATTCTTCCTCAAGAGCGGATGGAACTTTGGATGACCATTGCTAACCTTGAACGACTCAGTGGTGAAGATAAAATTGATTGGGCAAAGCGTCTCATTGATGAAATGCCGCCTAAAAAAGTGAAACAACAACATTGGTGGGCATTGTCTCGATTATGCGCTCGGGAATTGCTGTATGGGCCCGCCGATCGGGTTATTACCAAAAGCATGGTTTCAGAATGGATCGAATGGATAATGCAGCAAAATTGGCGAAATGTGAAACCGGTTCATGCTGCTCTTGCTCAAATGGCTCGAAAAACCGGAGACCGAAAGCGGGATATCGAGGCCTCCTTTCAAGAAAAAATTATTCAGTGGATGAAAGCCCAGGATGCTGAGTCGTCTCAAATTAAATTTCTTTCTGAACGCATTGCTGTTTCACAAAGTGAAGAAAAAACTATTTTTGGAGAATCATTGCCGTTGGGGATTTTTCTTCACCCGTCGTGTAAGGAGTGATCAGCAAACAACGATTAAAAAAAGAATAAAACCATACAATGATCATTGAAATTAAAGGATTATCCATACCGGAGAAAATACAGGAGAGGCATGATAGGCAAGAGATCACCGGAAATTTTGTAACTTTGGATAATGACAACATGTGCTAGCCCTGAGGAATTAGAGTCAAACCATTACCCTCTCATTACAAGTAGGAAAAGGAGACAAGCAAATGCGAACATTTCACTCATATGGACCAGTTAATCCCAAAAAAAATTATTATGTCCCCAGAAATAAATTGGTTGAGAAATCTGTTCAATCTTTGGTTGGAGATCCTGAAGACTTGGGACACTATTTTACCATATGGGGTGCTCGCCAAACAGGTAAGACATGGTTGTATCGTCAGAGCTTGGAAAATATAAAATATCAGTATGGCGATCAATTCGTTGTTGGTGAAATATCTATGCAAGAAATTGTGGTTGAAAATAATGATAATGATACTGAAATATTTTTCAGTCGTTTTCTAAGGAATTCTCGGAAAATAAATTCCCCATTTTGATATTTTTTTATGTTGAGATTAATAAATTTTCATAGTTTAAATTTTTTTTCATTTTTAGTGTCAGAATTTTGAAAAATTCGTGTCTATAAATATAATATTGATATTGATATTTTTCATTCAAATTATCAAAATATTTAGATAGGAATTTTCAAATGCTTTTTATTAATTGGAAAAAAATTTTATTTCTTTTTTTATATTTCGTTCTTTTTATTACCAGCTTTTCACTTCAACATCAACAGATGTGTTCAGAGTTTTGGGTTCAAAATAAAGATATGATAATTTTTTCAAGCAAAGCAGTTACTGTTGTTCGCAAACGATTTTTACCAAAAATTATTTTTACCAATTTTGCATTATTCTATAGCGCTTTTTATAAAGTAACAGCTATGAAATTGACCTGTTTATGCATTAAAATCATTGCGCTTATTCTAATGTTTTTATTGAAAAGATTAAATCAATATATGTTAGAAACAGGTATCAATATTAATCATTTGGAATTTAATATGACAGAATTAACAGATGATTTTCATTTTAATATTGACATATCAATCGTTACAAAAAAACATTTCGCAGAAACGTTTAATTTCAAAGTTCCAGAACTCTGTTATATAGACGTTGAACATGAAATAGTTTCGTACGAAAAAATAAATTTGTTTAACGAAGACAAAGCTGTTTCATTTGTTCAGTCTGCTCGAAGTAATAAACCATCAGAGCCAGAGCTTACCATTGTTTCACACAATCAAGAATCCAAGCTGCATCCTTCTATTATGAAAAATTTTATAACTCATTAAATGAGAAGGATAGACGAAGATATGCAGCAATAGAATCAATGAGAATTGGACATGGTGGACAAATATATATTTCACAACTATTTGCCTGCGATCGGAAAACAATTCGTAAAGGAAGAAGAGAAATTAAAAATTTTCCGCGTATTGTCAAGTATGATAGTCGAATAAGAAAACGAGGTAGACGAGAAATCGAATCTCAGGATAAAAAAAAGCTTGAAGATGGCTTTTTAAGTATCATGGAAAATTATAAGGCAGGTAATCCAATGAATAGAGGTCAATATTGGACGAACTTAAGTAGACCAGCGATTGCCCAAAAATTACAAGAAAAACATAATATAAAAATAGGTGATCATGTTGTAAAAAGATTATTAAAGGATAATAAATTTGGCCAACGAAAAATATACAAGACACAAACAAAAAAAAGTGTTGAAAATAGAAATGAACAATTTGAAAACATTGCTATATTCAAGTTAGAGTATGCAGAATTACCAGCAATAAGTGTCGATAGTAAAAAAAAAGAATTTTTGACATTATATAGAGCAGGCCGTCAGTACACACAAAAAACAATGTCATGCCCTGATCATGATTTTCCCAGCTATTCAGATGGTAGCTTCACGCCTTATGGAATTTGGGATATCAAAAAAAATAAAGGTTTTGTAGCAATAGGAATTAGCAAGTCAACATGTGAATTTGCTTGCGATAGCATCAGATTTTGGTGGGAAAGTGAAGGCAAAATAGTGTATCCCTAGCCAAACAAATATTGATCCTTTGTGATGGTGGTGGCAATAACAGTAGCAGGGGGTATCTGTTCAAATATTATCTTCAACAACTAGCAAATGAAACAGGTCTGGATATAAGAGTTGCGCATTATCCACCTTATTGTTCAAAATATAATCCAATAGAACATCGGATGTTTCCACATGTTACAAGAGCCTGTCAGGGCGTAATTTTTAAAAATTATGAACATGCCCATAAATATATAGAAACAACCCGAACCAAAACAGGTTTGACAGTCAATGCTGAAATTGCCATGAAAGAATATGAAAAAGGACGCAAATTAACAACAAGTGAGATTGATAGCATTAATCTTTATCGAGATGATTTCCTGGGAAAGTGGAATTATTGTATATTACCAAGCAGTTAAAATAATATTGCAAGTAAAGGAAATTTATTGAACTACAGGTAAGTAGATATAATCAAGGAAAAAATTTTTTTAAAAGAACATAATATATAGTCAAAGGAGTAATTAATAAACTTTTAAAGATGTAAACAAACAATTAGTCGCTATGATACAGATTCACATACGCACGAATGAAAACTTCGAGATTGCCAGCTATCAATTCATCAATTAACCACTTTAGATTTCGGAAATAATATAAAATTAAGCATTGATGATCGTTTCGGCCATCCAATATAAAGGTGACAAATATTATGATCGTTCATCTTGACAAAAGAGTAATAACAAGGCTTCTCCTACATATGCCCTAAAAGAAAAGATTATCAATGCCTAAGATTTTTTCCTACACCTTTCTTTTTTTTTACGTAATTCAATATTTTTGATATACCTGACAAGTATCAAATTGTTTTTTTCAATATGTAGCCTGAAGCCACTAAACTCTGCACAACATCATTATAAGATTTTTCACCAAAGCGATCTATATCCATTAGAGTTCCTTGTATTAATCGAAACCACAACATGCTGAAACTTGTAATCCCTGCTTTAAGTAAATTATTGCAAGTACGACTTTTAAGACCTAATTCTGAAATTTCTTTATCTTGTATACCTGTATTCAGAGTAAAACATCCTTCTACACCTGCAATGGAGCTTAATGCGTGTATAGCTTCAGTGGCATGAACTCTTGCGGATTCATCAACTTCTGATGTGTGTATTTCATTTGCAAGATCTTGTGCTTTTGTTGCAACTTGTTTTAAGCGTTTTGCCATTTTTGTTTGATGTGTATTAAAGTTATATTGATTTCCATCGTATGGTTTTCCTTTTCTAATGATATGATACGATATATTAATAATTCGTTTACCAATTGCTGCAACAGCCTGATTATGAGCGGCTGCATTTCCTCCCATTCGCATTTTGTATAAACGTCCCCATTTTGCTAATTGATTATCTTTTTTTCCATGTTGTAAAATGGCCTGTGCAACCTGGATCGTCGTAGTATGAATATGCTTATTACCTTTCTTACTCTTTTTTGACCGAACTTTATCAGCACTATAAGTCTTACTCGGGTCAAACCCTGCAAATGATTGTAACGCTGATGCATTTTCAAAACGTTTTACAACATCAACCCCAGCTTCAGAAATTAGTACTTCACCATAACGAGATCCTACACCTGGTATAGTTTTAAGTAAATTAATTATATCAATGCCTGTTAATATTCTATCTCCATCATAAGTTATTTCAATTTTTTTAAATAACTCAGACATCCAGCTGTGATAGATCATGCACTTCTTTTCAAAAAAATCCGCTTCACTCATTAAAGCGCCTACCACATTACGAGCATACATTGAAAGATCTGGTAATACTGTCAATGCTTCAATGAGTCGTTGATATTTTTTCTTTCTATCTGGCATATCAAGATTGGATGAATAATATTTTGCTCTTTTAACTGCCTCAACAGGATCCGATACACCTTCAGCAATGGCTTCTAATATAGATTTCCCACTGGAGCTGTATACTTGGATCTCGCGAGGAAGAAGGATATTATAATCAATAAGTCTTGAACCAATTGCATTGGTAGCCCTTGTTATTCCTTGTTTTGCTTTCATAAACCGGCGACTTACTATTGTTAGATCATGTTGAATATTCGATGGAATAAATGATTTCTCCCAAATACCAGTCAATCCATGGTATGCAAGCATGCTTGCATCAAATTTATCAGCTTTTTTTTTAGAATTACCTGCATGTGCTGGATTGATGATAATGGGATCAAATTCCCCATCAAGTGCATGGACTATGGGCCTGTGGTATGTCGACGTAGATTCTATCACAAACTCTGTATTGCCATATTTTTTTTTAAGCCAAGCAACCACTTTTTCATCTCTTGTAAAGAATTATAATCTGTCTCATATTTGCATATAAACCTTTGTATTTTGTTTTCTTTGTAATCAGGTACCAATACTGCGGCAAAAACAGTTTTTAAATGTACATCAAAGCCAATGCTCCATATTTTCCAGCTACTGTCCAAAGTTTCTTCTTCAATT
Source organism: Deltaproteobacteria bacterium (assembly GCA_002753725.1). Classification (GTDB taxonomy): domain Bacteria; phylum Desulfobacterota; class Desulfobacteria; order Desulfobacterales; family Magnetomoraceae; genus Magnetomorum. The sequence continues at coordinate 3,987 of PEAL01000083.1, read as the reverse complement.
TTACCTGGAATCATTTTACCTTTACCCAAATATTTAGACATAATACTCTATCTCCTTGAGTTTGAAATAAAACAAAAAAGGACACTTAGCAAAATATAGCTAAGTGTCCTTTTTTATTGTTGTTTTGCGTATCCCTTTTAAAATGCAAAAATTTTATTCAATTCTTCAATTTTTTTTGAAAAATCTAATAAATACTCAAATAATCATAGGCTGCCATACACTCTCACATATGAACTGGCCTACTATTTTTGCACCCTAAAAGGGATACGCACTTTTTTACTGACTTTTTAACAAGGGATAAATAAGATTCTCTTATAGCAGCTCAAAGGCATGATGTGCGTATTAAAACCCCCTGTTGACAGAGACTAATTAAGCAGTTCGATGACTGATAGAAAAAAAGCTGTTCTGTGCCAGTGAGACTTTTATAAATAAATGCTAACAGAAGATCAATAAAAATATCAATTTTTTCAAAAACACTTGAAGACATCCGATTACATTGATAGTGTAGGTTGAAACGAAGGTTGTTAGGTTGCCAATAAGAGTTGTTTACATAAGAGAAACTCAAATAATTGATTTTTACAATAATGCAAACCTTTACATTGTATAATAATTAATTTTTTAATAAAAACTTATGACTGTCGAGCAGGTCTTGAAATTCAGCAACAATTTCTCAATCAACTGGCAATGACCCTTTTCACCTGGATTAAAAAAAATCCAGCACCTGAGGACAACCCCATTCGCGGTTTATTGATCATTGATGAAGCCAAAGATTATATTCCAGCAGGACCAAAAACTTAACCATCGGGTGATACCAACTATAACGTATGATCATAGGCATGGCGATCGGTCAATAATTTTAAAAATCCTTTTCTTTTGATCTGTTCGGACAAGATAACTTGCTCGGCTTCTTCTAAAAATTTTTGCTTATCGATATTAAAAAGAACATAATCGTAAGCCCAGGCAAATTGCATTTGTTCGGAAACAATCTTTAAGCGATCAGCAAGATTTTGTTCTGTGGCTCGCTTTTTGATTCTTTTTTCAAGCTCACTTAAAGGCGGTGGAGCGATAAAAATGCTGATCACATTTCTTGCTGAAGCCGACCTGACCCGAAACATCCCTTTATAGTCAAGTTCTGTAAGAATATCTTTATCATCGGTTACTTCTAAATATCGCTTTGGAGACCCATAATAATAATCACCATAAGTTTTTGTAAATTCAAAAATTTCCCCGGATTCTCGATAAGAATCAAACTGCTCTCGTGTGATATACACATAATCAATGTTAGCAACTTCACCGGCCCGCGGAGGCCTTGTTGTAAAGGTTGGCACTCTTTCTATTTCTGGAAAACGAGCCACGATATGTTCCATAAGTGTTTTCTTTCCAGAACCGCTTGGCCCTGAGACGATAATTATGATTGGTTTTGATGAACATTGATCCATAAACGTCCTGCCTTTTATTTTATGTTAATTGATTGAAATTATAATTTATACATTGCTGTCCTGTCAATTTGAAATCCTAAACCTGTTTGTTACGCTTTTGGATCTACTTCACAGGCATATCCGGATGTGTCATTGTTCGCCAGGACTTACTACCCTGAAAGTCGGATAAGCGTACACTATTTGGTGTCTACTCCCAAGTACTTCAAGAACAGTCTGTCTCTGGCCACTGATTCGGTGGACCATCGATAGCTGCCCATGACAGTCTGTACCTTTGTGGTTTCAATGCAGTCGAACCAATCCAGGATCTGGGCGAGGGAGCGTTGTGCAATCCAGTTTTCCAGTTTTTTTTCGAGCTTGATAAGTGATTTGGTTTTTCCGGGATCTTTCTTCCTGAGCTTGGCTTTCACTTGCTTTATTTTTTTCGTCAGGAAACAATGATAGCCCAGCGCGACAAATTGTGAGAATTGTCTTCCACGCAGATTGTCTGGGTACCATGTGCGCGGTCGCGCACCGTCGAACCTCCCTTTTTGCACGGCAAAGAGTTCTTCGATTTTTTCTCGCAGCCGATAGTTTTCAAGTGCGGTAAATGTGTCCATAGTCTGATTGCTGACGAGGGCGAAATAGCCGAAGTACTTCTTTGCTTCGGTAATGGTTTTGTCGTTGAATCCCACCTTTAGCTGTCCCCCACGCCCCTTACTGGAACAGGTCAGGTACTTGTCTATTTTCTTTTGCGCTGATTTCGTGAACTCGGTTTCTCCTCCTTCTATTTGCGCCTTCAATTCAAGCAGGCCCTTACGGAAGGCGAGTTCTTCCTTGGCTTCGTTGTTGGGGGAATAGTAAACATGCACATACAGACGGCGCAGGATCGTTTCTTTTTCACCGGCGACCTTGCCGTTGCGTGATCGCCGACGTTTCCTGTTGAACTGGTGCATTCTAAGCGAAGTCGCTCCGCAGATGGACGGGTCGAACGGACAAGTGCTGGACATACCCGCCAGGTGTTGCACGGAGCGCACCAACTGTCTCGCGGACCCAGACAATACTCGGATCAACCAGGGTCAGAAACTTCACATTGCGCAAGGCGAATTCCATCATGTTCTTCTGGCTGTAGTAGCCGTTATCAGTGACGATCAGAGGTTTTTCCAGATTAAGACACTTGAGTTGTGTCAGAGTGTTTTCAATGGATATGACATCCGGAATATTACACGGTTGTTTAGAGAAGGCTATCGGTTCACAAGCCTTCACGGAATATAAGGTCAAAAGTTTGATCGTGTTGAGTCCGTCGCCATCCTTATTGAACCCCCGTCGTGCTTCCGACTGATTTTCAGAGTAGGTCGAGATGGTGGTTGAGTCAAACGCCAGCACAGGAGAGTCTCCCAGTCGTGCCGCCCGAGCTGAAAAATAGCACTGCACGCCTTCTTCATTGCGACCAACATCCTTAAACAGGTCACCATACACGTCCTCAGTGATCGCTTCACGATATGGAAGAGGGTGCATCACCTGCCAGCTCTCAAGACGCGGCAGCGTGTTGCCACTGGAACCGATCCAATAGCGTGCGATAGAAAGCATTTTCGCCGCATCACCCTCGCAGAATGAAGCACGTACATCATCATCAATGCCGGAAACCTTGCCAGCCCATTCCAGGATGTCCGTGAGGCCGGTATGTCGACGTGTTGCATCGGCACCTCCTTCACCCTTGCATTTTTTCGGACGAGTCGGCACAATTTCTTACGTTCCCGACTTAATTTTTCCTTTGATCTTCTGACTGACCGTATAGGTCTTTCTAGTTTTTTCGTTGTAGGCAGTAATCCGTTCATAGATGTAAATATCGCCATTCGGACGCTTTTCACGCCGTTCGCCGACATGAATTTTTCCTGTTATTGGTTTAGCCATGAGTAAACCCCCTCTAAAGTGTGCATGTGAATATACGTAGTGTACGTATAAAAATATATTAAGCACACGTTAAAAGCAAGAAAAAAATATAGTTTTTTCAAATAAATAGTACTCATGGTGGTGTATTTTTAATTTAAAATGTACGCTTTATACGACTTTCAGGGTAGGAAGAAAAAAATCCAGGAAACTTGGAATCAAAAGAAAGCGGCATAAAATATTGTCGTAAACACAAAAAATTGGTGAACGAAATGAAAACGCAGGATTGGTGTAACAAAAAATGTGCTGTGCCCCTAAATAAATTAACTTTTTATTATCTGCCCACCAATATTCTTCCGATGAAAAATTTTCCATGACTGAAAGAAGTAAAGGTAAGTTTTTCTTTTTTTAAATTTTACTTTTATTAAATCATCTTTAAGTTCAATTTCACCACTATTCATAATAAATTTTTCATAAATACTGTTATCTGAGTTATCAGAATAACGTTCAAGATCCTTTGCAAATAACCTGTAAAGGTTATGTGCAAGAACTGTCATTGTTAAATCAAAGTCTACCTTTATTACCATTGATGAAGATACTCGGTTTAGGTGAAAAAATTCAATTTGTTCTGAAATTGCTTTTTCAACAAGCCATCTCCTTGAATATTTTCTAACAACTTCTT
>PEAL01000511.1 GCA_002753725.1 Deltaproteobacteria bacterium | reverse complement strand
GCGGTCGTCGCCGTTCGGCAATGTTCATACCGGACAGATTTTTGGGGCAGATCCTTATTGATATGGGAATTCCTCAATCAATCATTAATAAAGCCTTGGATTCTCACCGCAAGCGAAAACCCATCGGACAAATACTGATTGAACAAAATCTCATCAACCGAGAACAACTTCAGGAAGCGCTTGAAAGACAAAAAATTTCACACAAACCTCTAGGGGATACGCTTATCTCCCTTGGATTTATTACCAAAGATCAATACCTGACCGCCCTTTCCAAGCATTTTAACATGCCCACTCGATCTCTGGAAGCCTTTAAAATTTCAAAATCTCTTCAAAAAAGCATTGGTGAAAAATTTGCCTTAAAAAATAAAATTATCGTCCTGGAAAATTCCGATGCCCGGATTCAATTGGCTATCGCCCGACCCACCAAAGAACTTTCTGATGATCTTTACCGGTTCTTACCCCGATCCAAGACCATTCAACTATTTCTTTCCCGAACCGATGAAATCGAACTCCTGCTCAAAACCTATTATTCATCACAGGATCAATCGACCACTGGAAAAAACAGATCAGAACTTATTGATACAAGCAATGTAGAATGGGAAACCATTGATGAAGTTGAAGATGATGATTCCACATCATTGGATAGTGATGCTGCTGCCGGTGCGGTTGCTGTACAATATGTGAATGAAGTTATTTTACAGGCCCATCGGATCGGATCATCGGATATACATATTGAACCAGGGATGGAAAAACGACCGGCGGAAGTCCGAATGCGCATTGATGGTGCCTGCCGAAATGTGATGGAAATTCCAGCCAAAGATGTTAAAGCCGTAATTTCCAGAATCAAAATCATGTCCGGTATGAACATTGCCGAACGGCGACGACCGCAAGATGGCAAGGCAAAGCTTAAATTTCAAGGCAAAAAAATAGAGCTTCGAATTGCAACCTTGCCCACTGTCAACGGAGAGAGTGCTGTGATTCGATTGCTGGCATCTGGTGGTGCGTTACCTTTGGAAAAATTGAATTTTTCTCCCAATAACCTGGAACGGACCAAAAAATTGGTTACCCGGCCGCATGGCATCTATCTGGTTGTTGGTCCGACAGGTTCAGGAAAAACAACCACCCTTCATGGTATTCTGGATCATATCAACACATCGGATCGTAAAATTTGGACAGCAGAAGACCCTGTTGAAATCACACAGGCTGGACTTCAACAGGTACAGGTCAATCATAAAATCGGGATGGATTTTGCTGCTGTTATGCGTGCTTTCTTACGTGCCGATCCTGATGTCATCCTTATTGGAGAAATGCGGGATTTTGAAACAGCAAACATTGGCATTGAAGCATCATTGACCGGTCATATGGTTTTTTCCACCCTTCACACCAATTCTGCACCTGAAACAATTACCCGATTGATCGATATTGGTTTGGACCCCTTTAATTTTGCAGATGCTTTGCGAGGAATTCTGGCCCAGCGCCTGGTCAGAACTCTTTGTTCGGACTGTAAAGAAAAGTACGAAGCCAGTGAAAAAGAATTTGAAGAAATCAGACGTTTGTACGGCACGGAATATTTTGACGAACTCAATCTGAATCAAAGTCAGCTTCAACTTCATAAACCCGTTGGGTGTGCCAAATGTTCTCATACGGGTTATCGGGGACGAACCGGTATTCATGAGCTTTTGGAAGGAACCGATGAAGTGAAACAAAACATTGCTATGAAAAGATCAGTGGAAGAAATTAAGAAGCAGGGCATGAAAGATGGGATGCGAACACTTTTGCAAGATGGTGTCATGAAAATCATCAAAGGTGACACCGATCTCATCCAGCTTCATCGCGTGACCGCTGAAAGTTAATCTTCCGGTTCCACCCACACAATGTGTGTTTTATTGATAAAAAAAACTCGCCCACACCCATGTGCTGTCGCAGCATCAAATAACACAACAAATGGATTGTCTGTTTTGGTAAACAAATCAGACACACGTTCTTTTTCACCAATGTTGACCTTACCACTCAATGTTGACCCATCTGCTGTTCGGAGGGTGATATTTTTTGTGTTGACCTTGAATTTTTTATCGTCAACCCCTTCGTCAATATATGAACATTCCTCCATTTAAAACCCCCTTTTTTTATTTTTTGACCTTTAAAGCAAAGGCCAAATCTGATATGATGATTGTTTTATAACTTTTCAGCAAAATTAGTGCCATACAAAAAGATTTGTACAAAACACCTGTTCTAATCATCAAACATAATGATTAACTTTTGGAGTAAAAATGAAAGATAAAAAAGGTATTTATTACTATCCGTTTGCCGATAATAAACAGATTCGTATGTATGTTCAAGAATCCAATAACACTATTGAATTTCGTCTCTGGAAATCTGAGGATCCGGATTTGTGGGAAAAACATGGCTGGCTTCCGTTTGAGGCTGTTCAAGCAGCGATCAAAATGTATGATCCCAAAAAAGGCGGTGGGTTTGATCCTTCGTATGTCTATGATATAAGTTTGGCGAAAAGTGTCCTGCAAGATAGCCAGAAGATCTGATCAATCTGTGTTTCATCGTTGATATTGATTTTATTTCAGCGCAGCTGAAATCCATAAATCGATATTTTTTTGTTTGGGATGATCGGTTTGCAAAATAATTTTTCCCCAATAGCGCCCCGGCGTTTTCATCAGGTTGAGAATCGTCAATTGATATGTATCGTTTTGTTTTTCCAGTGTGCATTTAATTTTATCTTTGAGTTTCTCCTGATCTATTCCGGTTATTTGAAATCGATAATCAGCGTTGGGTTCAATTGAAACAATGGTTTTGTGTATATCGCTGTATTTTCCTTTGAAAGAAACGCCTTTGGGCGTCAGTGTCGCCAATGAATCCACCGGGCCTTTGGCTTTGAGCTTAAAAACAGGCGTATGCGGGTCATTGGTTTCTAAAATAATTTCATCTTCATAAATTGTGCCGCCATAACCACCAGTATCAATTTTTAATGCAATCGCTCCTGTTTTTCCCGGTTCAATGTCCGTATCAAAATTTGCTGTGGAGCATCCGCAGCCTGTTTTGACTTTCAGTATTTTTAATAATGCATCGCCATCATTTTTTATATAAAACGTATGCTCAATAAGTGTTCCATCAATCACACGAGAAAATTGAAAAATCGGTGAATCACACCCAATAACAGGCACGACAGGGGTGAATTCATCAGATTGTAACAATGGACTTTGTTGAAAAAAGAAGGTGTCTTCTGCAAAGGATGAAGCGCAAAACATCAATGCAAAGGTAATTCCTGAAAAAAAACAGTGTAATCTTTTTAAATAAGTAAACATTAGTCGCTCCTTATTTATTGGCTATAATATGATTGACGAAATAGTTGATACCTGAATTGAAATAGTAAATATCATTTTTCCTTTGTCAATGTTTTCAAATTTTTGCTGCAAAATCTACTAAAGTCTTTCATTTTTCTGACCCCATCTCCAAAAACCGAAATACAATCCCGATAGATATAACCATTTCATTTCGAAAATCGCCTGTTGACATGAAATGTCGTATATCT
>PEAL01000510.1 GCA_002753725.1 Deltaproteobacteria bacterium | reverse complement strand
ATTTCAGCCTCTTGACTGAAGCGTTCGGGCGCAGTCATCGTATTTAATGGTATGATATTTTCTTTTTCAGAAGTCATTGACATATCCATATATCATTCTTTCAGTTAACCCATATTTTTATCCGATCAACTCTTTCAGGCGATGTGCAAGTTGAATCAGCGTTTTTGCTTGAGATTTGATTTGTGTACCTTCATCGGATGTCTCGACAACCGTTTTGTTGACATCAAGCACACATTCAGATACACGCTCTGTTCGTTCCGACGCTTCAAATGCATCCTTTGCAATGGATACAGCCGCAGTTGCGACATCATCCAGATGATCAGATACCTGCATCCCCCATTGGATTGAATTTTCAGCATTTTTTGATGTTTCAGCCGCTCGTCTGGCGGCCTTTTGAACATTTTTTGCCACAGCATCAGCAGCCGCAACGGTTTCTGAAAAACTTTTTGATATTTCATTGGTTGTAGCGGTTTGCTGTTCAACAGCAGAGGCAATATTGATGATTCTAAAATATTCAGAAGCGATGACCTTGACGATTGATTCTATGGCTTTAATGGCATTTTGCGTGTTGGTTTGCATCCCTTCGATTTTTTCTCGAATATCCTCAGTTGCTCGAGCTGTCTGCCGTGCCAGATCTTTAACCTCATTGGCAACAACTGTAAATCCTTTTCCAGCATCACCCGCACCGGCAGCCTCAATGGTTGCATTGAGGGCCAAAAGATTGGTTTGTGAGGCAATGCCTTTAATGAGATCAACAACATCACCAATTTCTTTCGCAGCTTCACCCAATGTATTGACAATTGTTGATGTTTGGTCTGCTTTTTCAGAAGCATCATTGGTAACAGATGCGCCGCGTCCGGAATTTTCAGCAACTTCATTTAAAGATGCATACATTTCATCAATGGCTGTTGCGATAATGTTAATGGAATTTGACATACTTTCAGCAGAATCTGCAACAATGCTCAGGTTATTTGACACCTTTCCTGTGGCATCGCCAATATCTTTCATATTGTTGACCAGTTGGTTTCCTTTTGATGCAACAGAAGACACCTGTGTGCTGACTTCCTGTGATGCACTGGCCATGTTTTTAATATTGTCATTGGCTTTTCGCGTGACTTCCGCAGCTTCGGCTGTTTTTTCTTTCATACTTTTGGAACGGTCACTGAGTGCATTGGATGAGCTATCCAGAATGGTCGACGCTGAAATAATGCTTTCACTGATGTCGCTGACACTATGAAAAATGGCATTGAGTTGATCAACGGTTTCTTTTTGATTGGACATTGCCACCTTTTGTCCGTCAAAAGCGCGATACATGGCCAGATTAAAAAAACATCCTGAAAAGAAAACAGCCAGCAAAGGACCAATGGCATTGGATAAATTGGTTTGAGCCATATGTTCGGGGGGCATTTTGGGTAATGAAACTGAACCGCTATATTCCAGGTAAAAAAAAGTTAACATTCCGGCAAAAGAAATCGTCGTCCAAATCACGGATATACGATTGCTGAAATAAAGGGCTGCAAAAACAGGTATAATAGCGATCCATGAAATAGCCGTAGAGTTAAGGCCTCCAGACAAATAAATCAGATAAAAGAAGTGACCATTCAGCATGGCCATTACGCCATTTCCTGCAAGATTAATTGATCCTGTCGCGCGAAAAACAAATATCATCAAGATATTGATAATAAAGACCGAAAGCATACTCACCGCTAAATGAGGGTATCCCAACTTGGCCCATTTAATCATATTGACCACATAAAAGATTATGGCAATCCATGAAAACAATATAAACTGTCGTGCGCGAATATAATATTTTGGATCTTGTTTCATGTTTGGTGGAATAAACCACTCAACAAATTCCCAAATTTTCATCATGCATCACCTCGATTGAAAAATGTCATATTATGCACAGCAAGCTCGCTAAAGCTCGATTCTTAAAAAAACTCGTCAATGATTTTTTATGAATTCATGTTTTATTCAGATTGGGTTAAATTAAAGATATGCGACCTTTAAGGTTGTCCAGCGTTTGCTCTTTTTTTCACCTGTTTCATGAGATAAAACCGCTGAACAACTCTATCAGTAAAAACGATCTTGAAACACAAATGTGATAGATATTGCAATCGGCGTGCCGTTGAATGTGAGCGTAACTCTTGACGAGGATTATATTTTATGGTCATTTGCATGACCATAAAATATAAATCAACGGTCCTTCACGCCTGTGAAACGAGCTGAAATGGGAATGACAACGATTGTACACTTAAAAACTTAATCTCCAAGGTATTTCCCTGTTAATTTTTTCCAATATTCTTCGTTTGTCCAGCGCTTCAATAGTTGATTGTTTAACATTTCACGGTAAGGGGATTCAGATGGCATAGCAATACCATAACTTTGAGGGTTGAACATGGCTTTGATCACAGTTACCTGGCCTTTAAGTTCAGTATTTGCATAAAATTGCAATATAGGACGATCATGGACCATTGCGTCGATTTCACCACTTGCAAGGGCTTTCAACCCATCCAAAACAGACTCAAACGTTTTGGGGTGAATATTTTTTTTCTGAAGATATTGTGTTGTGGTTGATTTATCAAGGCTACCGACAACGACATCGTGTAAGTCTTCAAAACTTTTTACCCCATAATCCAATTGATTGACTGTGAGCGAGGATGCAATTCCAGCTGTAAAAAAAGAGATAATGATAATTGCCATGAACATCCATATCAATGCAATGAATCGTCCCAAATAACTTTTCGGTACAGTATCGCCATAACCAACAGTGGTCATGGTAACGGCCGACCACCAAAGTCCATCTAAAATACCTTTGAGCCCTGATCGATACTGACCTGGATTGTTTCTCCTTTCAGCAACCCATATTAAAAATCCAACAAAGAGAAGCGTAACAAATAAAGTTGTCAGATATCCCAAAAATTGAAGTGATAGAATTTGTTTTAAAATATTTAAAATCGGGCTGGATTGCTGTTTAACAGGAACGGCTATCCCCAGGCCTGTATGATAAAAGGCATGAGAAAAATCTAAATCGCGTTCTCTTTCTGGTGTGATTGTAATGGCAGCAACACCAAAATCCACTTGTTTGTCTTTTACGGCTTGTAACAGCCCTTTTAAATCATATTCTTTGATCTCATACTGCATATCTAATTCATTGGCAAGATTTCGCCAAAGGTCAATACTGATTCCGGTCCAGATTCCGTTGGTGTTCTTAAAAGAAAATGGTGGGGCCGGCTTGGTTCCGACGATGACTTTTCTGTCCATCGCTTCTGTTGTCACTTCAGCATGGGAAATGGTTGATAAAAAAAATATAAGCACCCCTGCTATGATAACAAAGCGGTGTAAAAGATGCATAAAACCTCCTTTTTTCAATATATTGATGAAACGGTATAAAATAACATATCATATATTTAATATAAAATAAATAGTTGAACGAGATTCATTTAATCGTTTGCTTTTTGACTTCCGAATCTAAAGATTCAGAACTCCAGTGGCACCGAGGTATTTGTTCGAGCGCGAGTATAAGGTCGATCTTACAGGAAAAATACCA
>PEAL01000082.1 GCA_002753725.1 Deltaproteobacteria bacterium | reverse complement strand
AAGACATGGAAATAGATATCAAGGCAGAATCCGACTGTAAACGTGTGGTGTTAATAGAGGTTAAAAAATGGAAAACAAAAGTCGGTGTTCAGGTGATTCGGGATTTTTGGGAAAAAGTGGGTGTATATGCCAGTCTCAATAAAGATAAAAAAATATGCCCTGCGTTTTTATCTGTTGGAGGATTTACTGTTCAGGCCAAACAATTATGTAAACAAAAACAAATCGGCATGGCTGAAACCATCCCTTATTTGTGATAGTCAAAAATTGAATTCCTGGCAAGAATGGGGAACTTATTTTTTGAGTACTTCTTAGTAACTTCCAAAGCTAAATCTTTGGGACTCTAATCCTTAATTATTTTTTATCACAAATTTCTTATGACTCATACCACATTCATGATTTTATGCCTTGATCCAAATCAAGCATTTGTGTTAAAGATCCTAAAAATTAAGATTTGAACGACCAACAATAGAGGATAACAATGATTTTTCGTTACATATTTATTTATTTACACGTTTTTTTATTGATACCGGTATCTGTTTTTTGTGCAAATACCGCATCTGCTCCATCAAAAGAGTTGGACAACCTCTTGACAGCCATTGAAAATCGATACCAAAAGGCATCATTTACGGCTGATTTTGTTCAGGAATCCACTCTGAAAGCGATGGATATGACCGATGCTGCTCAAGGATATGCAAAATTTAAGTGGCCAGGGATGATGCATTGGACCTATGAAAAACCTGAGAACCAATTGATTATTACCAATGGTGATGATTTATGGATCTATCGACCATCAGATCATCAGGTGATGGTCGGAAAATCGCCCGACTATTTCGGTAAAGGCAAAGGAGGGAGTTTTTTAACCGATATTGGTTTGTTGCGATCATCCTTTGATATTTCATTGGCCACCGATAGCCATGCTCCCAAAACAAATGATTCATCTCAGGTTATTTTATTGATCCCCCATAAAAAACACCCTGATTTTGAAAAACTGTACCTTGTCGTAAATCCCAAAACAGGTGATATCATAGAGCTTATCACCCTCAATGCGTATGAAGATCGCACACGGATTCAATTTAAAAATGTTAAATTCAATCAAACAATTACTGATGAATCTTTTACATTTTCAATTCCAGATGGAACAGATGTTGTTCAACTTGAACAATAGCCCGTCTATATCTATATTGTATTTCATTCTTGACCAAAGTTCATATAGTTCATGGTAAAAATCAAAAATTTGGTAAAATGATTATGTAAAATCTTTTTTAATTGTGTTATTTAAAATGGATAAAAAAAATAGTTTCCAATTCTCAGAAGAAAAATTTCATGAGATGTCCAATTTTTTAAAAGGCAAGAGTTCTCATGATTTAAATATGAGTGAAATTGAAAATTACATTAACCAAAATGGTAAAGAACTATTGCAACAATTGCTAATTGATTATCAAGCACTCCCTCTGGAAACTGGGAAGAAAAAGTAGATATTAAAAATGCTAAATAATTTAAAAATATTAATAGACAAGTATTATAACAATATTTCTTATCTGTGCAAAAAGTATGATGTTGCTAAATTATGGGCATTTGGTTCTGTTTGTACTGATAAGTTTAGTGATAAAAGTGATATTGATTTATTAATATCATTTAATAATATCAGCATTGAAAAATATACAGACAATTATTTTATTTTACATGAGAGATTTGAAAATATTTTTCAACGCCCGGTTGATTTATTAACAGTTAAAATGATTTCAAATCCATATTTAATTAAGGTTATGGATAAAACAAAAACTTTAATCTATGGATGATAAGATTAGAAAATATTTGTTTGATATTCAAATCTCAATAGATTCAATTTATGATTATATTGGAACAAAAAGAGATTTCTTTGAATATCAAAACAATAAACTTTTGAGAAGAGGTGTTGAACGTGAACTTGAAATTATTGGTGAGGCTTTAAATCGCGTACTTAAATTAGATGATAATATTAAAATATCAAGTTCAAAAAGAATAGTTGGTTTGAGAAATTTCATAATACATAATTATGACAAAGTTGATGATACTATTATTTGGGGTATAATTTCTAAGGATTTGTTACTATTAAGAAGTGAAGTTAAATCATTAATGCAAGAATGATCACTCATTTTTCAGAAAGCGATAACATTATTCAACATAATGTTCATTAAATGGAGATAGAAAGTAAATGCAAGAAGTCATTCGAAAAAAATTAAAAGAAAAAAATGCCATTCTTCTAGCACATAACTATCAACCACCGGAAATTCAGGATGTTGCCGATATGTGTGGCGATTCTTTAGAGCTTTCTATCCGTGCAGGCAAAACCAATGCTGATATTATTGTTTTTTGCGGTGTTCATTTTATGGCAGAAACAGCATCCATTGTGTCGCCGCAAAAAAAAGTGCTATTGCCAAAACTGGATGCCGGTTGTCCTATGGCAGAGATGATAACTCCTGACGCACTGGAGCAAAAAAAACAAAGCTTGCCGGGGGTGCCGGTTGTCACTTATGTCAATTCACCAGCATCGGTGAAAGCCCTGTCTGATATTTGCTGCACCTCAGCAAATGCTGTCAAGGTTGTTAATAGTTTACCAGACAGGGACATTTTGATGACACCCGATAAGAATCTGGCACAATATACCGCACAACACACTGAAAAACATATTCATTACTGGGATGGTTATTGCCCCATTCACAATAATCTGACATCAGAAATGCTTTTGGCCAGCCGAAAAAAATATCCTGATGCCCTTGTACTCGCCCATCCAGAATGTCAGCCGGATGTTTTGAAACTGGCTGATGAGATTCTCAGCACCTCCGGTATGTTGAAATATGTTATACAATCCACATCAAAAGCGTTTATCATTGCTACAGAATCGGGCTTGATCCATCCCCTGCAAAAAAATCATCCAGATAAACGGTTCTATCCGGCTTCAGACAGTTTGACCTGTCCGGATATGAAAAAAATTACCCTGAAAGATATTGTCGAAACATTGGATAAGCTGTCCCCTGAAGTTCGTGTTCCATTGGATATCCAGGAACGGGCACGAAAATCTGTGGAACGAATGATTAAAATTTTTTAAAAAACTCAGTAATTTACAATTTAGTTAAAAAGGAGTAACAAATGAAAACAAACCACAACCCATTCATCATGATGCCCCTTATGGTCATCTTTTTAGCTTTCCTGACACTGCCTGCGTACGCATTGCCCTTTAAAATCGAAGGAGCGATTGGGGTCTGGAATCATGACCCTAATGGAATGATCAATTACCAGGGCAATGATGTCCAACTGAATTCTGATTTATCCCTAAAGGATCGAAATGATATGAATCTCTGGGTTCGTGTTGAACATCCAATTCCTATGCTACCCGATATCAAACTTCAATACACCCCTATTAAAGTTAAAGATGACAACTCCCCCAATCGTCCCTTTATTTTTGGCGGAACAACCTTTGATGAAGCGCTTCACAGTGAGCTGGAAATGAGTATTATTGATGTTCAACTATACAATCATTTACCATTTCTTCAGATGGCCTCGCTGAAAGGTCTGGATGTAACATATGGAATGACCTTCAGATTTCTCAATGCAACAGCATTTATCAGCGAAGTCCAAAGCCTAAATGAGAAATCCAGAGGATTCTCTACCCCCATGCCATTGCTGTGTGCGGGGTTCAATTTTGCACCCCTGAGCAGTTTTGCCATTAATGGTGAGTTTCAGGCAACGACCTATAGTGGCAATCATTGGTATGATGTCACAGCAAAACTTCAATTGGCGCCTTTTTCTGAATATATTTTTCTGGGACTTGGATATCGTTACCAGGATTTCAAAATCGATAATATTCAGGATGTGACAACTGACCAGACCCTGCAGGGATTTTTTGCAGAAATGGGGTTTCGATTTGAATAATCAGAATGAACGTCTTTCGTTGTATACATTTCAGGGATGTCCACAGGTAATGATTTGAAAAATATAATTTGAGCGTCTTACGTTCGAACGTATGACGCTCAAATTATATAAAGATCATTCCGATATTTTGTAACGCATAATCTTGACTTTTTTCCAATTCTTATTTATATTGTTTAATTTTTTTTATAGGAAACAATTTCAAAATATCAGAAAATAATTCCCGGTTGTTTTTCAGGCACAACCAACAGATCGGGGTTTTCTTCAAATCATTACCTGTTCAATCTATCTGTTGCCTGATCATGGATTGAATCAAAGGAGAATATCAATGGCTTTACCAAAGCGAAAAGTGTCTAAATCGAAACGAGATAAACGGCGCACGCATCAAAAACTGACTGCACCCAATGTTACCAAATGCCCACAATGTGGCGAATCAAAATTATCACACCATATGTGTCCCAAATGTGGTACCTATAAAGGCCGAACCGTGCTTGAAATAGAATAGTTAAACATAAATGTAAAAAAAATACCTGGTAAGACATGACTGAAACAAACAACCCAAAAATAGCAATCGTTACAGGTGGATCAAGAGGTATTGGACGCTCAATCGTTCAAACGCTGGCTGATAATGGAATGCGTGTATATTTTAATTATTCTTCCCCTGATGATTCTGATGCCAGGCAAACACAAGCTGATGTTGAAAAAAAGGGTGGTTTTTGTCAAGGATTCCAGGTTGACATTTTAAAACAAGATGATGTTCAGGCTTTTTTCAAAAGTGTTCTAAAACAAACCGGTGCGATTCATGTATTGGTGAATAATGCGGGAATTACAAGAGATGGGTTGCTTCCAATGATGAGCGAAAAACAGTGGGATCAAGTGATTGATGTCAATCTTCGTGGCGCATACCTGTGTACCAAAGCTGTTTTAAAACCCATGATTCGCCAGCGATGGGGAAGAATTATCGCCATTTCATCGATTGTTGGTATTTCTGGAAATGCAGGGCAAAGTAACTACGCTGCCGCTAAAGCAGGTTTGATTGGTTTTACCAAATCAGTTGCTCAAGAAATGGCTTCCCGTCAGATAACAGCTAATGTTGTTGCTCCTGGATTTATTCAAACACAGATGACCGATGATTTGAATAACACTCAACAGGAACAATTGTTATCGCGTATTCCCATGAAACGCATGGGCACACCTGAAGATATTTCTGCTGTCGTTCGTTTTTTAAGTTCTGATGATGCAGGATATATAACCGGTCAGGTGATACGTGTTTGTGGTGGATTGAGCATGTAATCCTTAGCCTAGCAATGCTTACAATTAAATAATTTTTGAGGTATTTTATGTCATTAAAAGATAAAGTTTTAAAACTTATTGCAGAAAAGTTAGATGTTGATCCTGAAGAGGTGGTTCCTGAAGCTTCATTCGTTGAAGATTTGGGAGCCGATTCTTTGGATCTGGTTGAATTAATCATGACCATGGAAGAAACATTTGATGTTGATATTGATGATAAAGATGCAGAAAAGCTTAAAACGGTGAAAGATGTTTTGGATTACCTTGAAAAGCATACCTAAATTATTAATCTCATAAATTTTTATTTATTTTTATAGTCATGACACGATTGCCATTAAAATCAGTGCATCGGCGTGTTGTTATTACGGGAATAGGTATCATTTCTCCTTTAGCCATTGGAACGAATGAAACATGGACAGCACTTTGTCAGGGAAAATCTGGCATTCAAACCATCACCCGTTTTGATGCATCAGCACTGGATACGCAAATTGCTGCCGAAGTCAACAATTTTGATCGTCGGGATTTTTTTTCGAATAAAGAGTCTCGAAATGTTGAAAACTTTGTTGCTTATGCTGTTGCAGCATCCCGAATGGCTACAGAAGATGCCAAACTTCATATCTCAGAGCATAATGCCCATCGCATAGGAGTGTTTTCAGGATGCGGTTTTGGTGGCCTTCATCGTATTGAACAAACCCATATCAAATTATTGGAACAATCAGCCAACCGGACCAATCCTTTCTTTATTCCTTCAGTTATTAGCAACATGTCAGCAGGCAGAATTGCTATCCATTTAAAAGCAAAAGGTCCAAATGCTACCATTTCAACGGCATGTGCATCGGGTGCCCATGCCATTGGTGAGGCTTTTCATGTGATCAAACGAAGCGATGCCGATGTTATGATTGCTGGTGGCGTAGAGTCGGTTATCAGCCCTCTATGTATTGCTGGTTTTAGTGGTATGAGAGCCCTGTCCAAGCGAAACCATGAACCCGAGAAAGCCTCCCGACCATTTGATCTGGACCGAGATGGCTTTGTTGTGGGAGAAGGTGCAGGGATTCTTATTCTCGAAGAACTGACTCATGCACTTGATAGACATGCAAAAATATATGCGGAAATTGTCGGCTTTGCCATGAATTGTGATGCATATCATATCAGTGCACCAGATACTGACGGTTCTGCGTCTTGCATGAAACAAGCGCTTGAAAGCGCCAATATTTCCCCTGAGACTATTCAATATATCAATGCACATGGGACATCAACCTGCTTAAATGACGCTTCAGAAACAAACGCTATTCGAGCTGTTTTTGGAGATCATGCCGGTTCTCTGGCTGTTAGCTCAACCAAATCAATGACCGGTCATTTATTGGGCGGAGCAGGCGGCCTGGAAAGTGCCGTCTGTGCGTTGTCTATCTTTCATGAAACCATTCCACCAACAATCAATTTAGATACGCCTGATCCAGAATGCGACCTGGATTATGTCCCTAATATCGCCCGTTCCCAGAAAAAAATAGTTTATGCCATGAACAATTCTTTTGGTTTTGGTGGCGCCAATGCCTGTTTGATATTTAAAAATATGGATCATTAAATATCTCTGCCGCTTTCTGCAGTATCTTTCACATTTTTCAAGCATCGTAAATTTATAAATTTTATAGATTACAAATTCGGTAAAGATGCATTGAAATAAAAATCAATAGAATACTGATTCTGACCGGGAATAATATTCATAAAAGGTTGGATGGAAAAACATTTATTCTCATCATCATAATGCCCATTAAAATATATGGGTGCATATGAGCTTGACACTGTGAGATCAAAATCAGGGTAAGAAGCTAACGTATTACCGGCGACCAGCATGTTGACCAACGGAGAAAAGCCGCCCAATTTTTTACCAGCTTCTTCCAAAGAAGGTGTCCAAAAGAAAGCAGCAGGCTGTTGATCTATTTTACCGGAAATTTTAACCGGCTGAATGTTTGTGCTGTCGATCTTAAAAAGATACAAAGGAAGACTTTCTAAGATATCAGACGTGTGAAGCATGATTTGAAGATTACCCTGCCCAACTACTTTTTGAGCATCGTCATACGAAAAAGATAAATTTAGATTAAAAGAACCGGATAGTTGATCATTACCAAGCGTACCCGCAAAAAAGGATAGTTCAATTCCAGAGTCAAGCCGGTTTGTTTCCATGGCAGGTTTAATGGTTTCAGAGATAAAAGGTAAAAGCATCCAGGAAAATCCCGCATGATCCGTGTGCCCATCCGGATGAATGTATAAATCATGCCCATTGGTCAATGCTTCAATACTGATAAAGCTTTTCCCGCCTTTTAGCAGATAGTGACATTCATTTTTCTTTTGAATCTCATATGTGATCATTTGGGATTGTATTAAAAAAGGATAAAGCACGTCTGAAATATTTACCTGACCATTGTGATTAATATCCCATTGCCGCAACTCTGAAATCTGAACAGTATGGCCTGTTAATAATTTCAAGCCTTCAATGCTATTATTAATGTTTATAGGATATTCCCTATTAAACAGGTCATCGCATGCCGTTCGACCGATGGTTGACTGGATTAAACTCAATGAAATCAACAGACAAAAATAAAAAAAATAAATGATTCGTTTGGGTTTATGACTCATAAGCTATACTTTTCTTAGGAATGCTCGAAAAATAAGTTCTCCATTTTAGATTTGGGACTCCACACAAGGGAATGTTATTTATTTGTGATCTCTAAGGAACTCCCAAAGCTAAAGCTTTGGGACTCCAATCAGACTTTCAATAACATCGATCAAATTGGATTGATCAAAGTCACCTTTGACAATATATGCATTGGCACCTGATGCAATCCCCTTTTTTTTATCTTCAAGCCGATCCATTGATGTCAGCAGGATGATCGGGATCTGGGCATATCGTTCTGTATTTCGAAGTTTTCTTGTCAATTCAAACCCGTTTGTTTTAGGCATTTCTACATCCGTGAGAATAAGGTCATAGTGTGTTTGATGGCTCATTTCAAAAGCTTCTGAACCATCCGATGCAATTGATACTGTATAACCATAAGATTCTAAAATACTTTTTTCGATTTCTCGGGTACTGAGAGAGTCATCAACAACAAGAATATGCGGCGCCTTTTTTTCAGCAGGAACCGGTTGAATGATTGGTCGTTTTTGATTACTGGCTTCTTTAAGAATTTTTGGGATATGAAGGACATTGATAATATCATTTTTTCCAGATATCACCACGCCGGAAACCCATTGATTATTTTTTAAATGACCAGGAAGTGATTTTATAACCAATGTTTCTTCATCAAGCAATTCATCCACAATAAGTCCCAGTTTTTCATCGCCATTTTTTACAATCACGATAATCAAATTCAGGGGTATAGTTTCGTTTTTTTTAGGTATTCCAAGAATTTCATGCAAAAAAATGATAGGGATAAGGGCATCTCTTAGCTGAATGGCGTTTTTTTCGGTAACTTTAATCATACTGGATGATGGCATACGAACGATTTCATCCACATTGACAGAAGGGATAGCAAATACATGATCAACGGTTTTAACGGTTAATAAATGCATCATGGCCATTGTCAGCGGTAGACGAATTTCAAAAGTGCAGCCCGCATCAGAATGATTGAAAACCCGAACGCTTCCCTTTAAATCGTTGACAATGGATTCATGCACAACATCTAAACCGACCCCGCGTCCTGATATATCTGTAACAATTTCAGACGTTGAAAAACCTGGAAAGAAAATGAGATGGATCAGTTGGTTTTCAGTCATTGATTCCAGGTCGCCTTTGGAAATACGACCTTTTGAAAGCGCTTTGTCTTTAATTTTCTGGATGTGAATACCATATCCATCATCTTTAATGCGAATCAGAACATTACCGCTTTCATACATGGCGCTGAGATGAATAAGGCCGGTTTCTTTTTTTCCTGCCTTTTTACGAATTTCTGGCAATTCAATACCATGATCAATACTGTTACGAATCATATGCAGCAAAGGAGCCTCTATTCGTTCAATAATTTGTTTATCCAATTCTGTTTCAGCGCCCTGAATAAACAGATGGATCTTTTTTTCAAATTGTCTGGCCATGTCCCGAACCGTTCGATGAAAGGTATTAAAGAGGGTGGATAAAGGCATTAATCGTATTTTTAAAGATTTTTCCTGAAATTCGGTTGTCAGTAAGTCCTGAATATTAACATCCTCACGAATGTTAATACGCATGTGTTTCAATTGTTTTTGAACATCAAACAGTTTGGGAAAGGCATCTGAAAAGACATATGCATCCGTTGATGGAGTGACGGATATCCATTTTTTTGACAATTGGTTCAACATGAATTGATAGTGCTGCTCAATGGTTTGAATATCCAAAAAACGCTGTTTTAAGCGGCTATGTGCTGAAACAATTCCATCCATCAGTTTGACGATTTCATCTAATTTGTCCACATGAATACGAATGGTTTCCGATGTATATGCATGGTTTTCTTGATCTGTTTCAGTTTTAGGTTCTGATTTTTTTGGATTTTTAATGACAGGTTCTTCTTTTTGTTCCTGACGGTCAATTTTTATCGGTTGGAATTTCCGTGTGGCGGACTGATTCTCAAGCGCCTGAACGATGTTATCCAAAAGGGTGAAGATATCGTCAGGTGACTCCGATGTTTCACCATTGGCAAGGGCTTTTAATAATTCAGACACCCTGTCAACGGTTAAAAGAAGCTTATCAATGGTATCACCTGTTGCTGCAACCTTATTTCTGCGGAAAATATCAAAAATATCTTCCATCCGGTGGGAAATTTGCGCAATATCGATCTGTTTCATCATCCTTGAGGTCCCTTTTAAGGTATGCGCTGTTCTGAAAAGATCATTTAAGATGGATTCATCATATTTTTTTTCAAGGTCAAGCAATCCTTTGTTGAGCTTTTCCACATGTTCAGTAGCATCATCTAAATATCGTTGTAAAAATTTTGAACGATCAAAAGACATCAGAAGCCTCTCTTTTTAGTTTTTCCAAACGTGTTTTGCATAAAAATATAATGTCGGATTTTGAAAATGACAGTGGAAAAAACGACAAGCCGTGCGCATTAAACTTACCCTCATCAAGAAGTTTGATAACCGTTTGATAGGTATTAACTGCAAGACGAATCTGTTGATGTTCTTCATATATTTTTGCGAGATAATAATGCGCCAACCAATTTTGAGGATTGATATACAGCGCTTTATTGAAGTAATCTTGCGCATTTTTCTTTTTATTTTCCAGATGATCCATCTGACCGAGCAATAAACAGGCCGCTTCGTTCAGCATGTCATTTTCAAAAATATGTTTACAAATCATTCTGGCGTCATTGAATTGTTGCAGATTGATCAATATACAGGCTTTTAAGATGCAGGCCTGCACATCATCGTTATCTCTACAACTATAAGTTTCCAGTTGTTCAAGTGCATATGCGTACTGTTTTCTATTGGCCAGTTCAATGACATGACTTAAACCATCAGATTTCTGTTTTTGGGACATGTCAGGTTTTTTGTTGACGTTTTTCTGTAAAGGTTTTGAATCGCTCATCACCGATTGTTTCTGATGATGAAAAACAAAAACGCCTTCTTTTTCAATTAAGGCCAATCGTTTAAAATCATGGGCAAACGTTTCTGTCGGACTCATGAGCAAAAAGCCCTTCGGGTTTAATAAGTCCGCCAATTGATGGAAAATTTTCTGTCGGGTCAACGGGTCGAAATAAATCGAGACATTTCTGTAAAAAATAATATCCATTTTATGGTTTGGAAAGACACTGGAAATCTTTTTCAAAGGACTTTGGTAAAAGGTCACACTATTTTTTATAAAATTGTTAATTCTATATTGACCGGGTGCTAATTGATGAAAATACGTATCAATAACGCGAGCATCCAACATATGTACAGCCCGACGGCTGTAACGGCCTTCCTGGGCCGACATAATGGCTTCAATATCAATATCCACAGCAGAAAAGGTAAATAATTTTTTACAACCCGATCCATATCGTTCCATCATCGCAATAACCAGAGAATAAGGCTCTTCTCCTGTGGAACAACCAGCGCTTAAAATATGCAATGGCCCTTTTGCTTGTTTTTCTATGAGAAGTTCAGGAATCAGAATATTTGATGTTAATTCAAACAGCAACGGTTCACGGTTGAAATAAGTTTCATTGATTGTAAACTGTTGAACAAAATTAAAAAGTATATTGGAAGAGCGATTGAGAGCTTGATAAAATTCAGATCGGTCATGGATCTTCATTTTAGACATCATGGATGTGACCCCCTTTTCAACAGAAATGGGCCATTGGTATTCCTTGTCAAATCCGGTAGTTTCTCTGATGAGTGATTCAAATTGATCCGTTGAGACCGTCATTTTATTTTCTTTCCCATTTGAAGTCCCTTGGGGGGAGTCCCAAAGCTAAAGCTTTGGGACTCCTGTGATTAGTGGTAATATCTAAAATGTCCGACTTTTTGGGAACCAAAGATATGCAATAAAAATCCGCTCATTTCATCTAAAGCTAAAATCTTATCAGCAGCCCCGGCATTGATAACGACATGAGGCATCCCAAAGACAACAGATGATTGTTCATCTTGAGCAATGGTAAACCCTCCCTGTTCTTTAATCATTCGGGCACCTTTAAGACCATCATGTCCCATGCCGGTCAAGATCATACCAATACATCGGGATCGATACACATATGCCATTGATTGTAACAGTTGATCACATGAAGGCAAATAAATATCACCAGATAAACGATCATTATAATCTATTTTTTTGGCTTTTGTGACAACCATATGTTGTTCTGTGGCGGAAAGGTAAACATAACCAGGTTTCAGTGTTTCTCCGTGTTCTCCCTGTTTGACGGTCAACTGAGAAACACGATCCAGCCACTTGACCAGTCCGGCCATAAAACCATCGGATAAATGCTGCGCAATGACGATAGGAGCTGGAAACGTTTTTGGTAGTTCGCTCAATAGTTGGGCAAGTGCTTTGGGGCCTCCGGTAGAGGAGGCAATACCAATAATTTCAACGGCCTTATTCACTGCTTGACAGGCATTTAAGCTTGATGAATCCAGCGATTTTTTTTTCGAGCGAATATGTGAAATCACTTTGACCTGAGACAACAGTTTTAATTTGTCTGCAAATGAAGAATAGGTATTTGAAGAAATGGATGACTTGGGCAATACTTCTAGTGCCCCTTTTGATATGGCTTGATAGGCTGTTTCAGAATCATCTCTTGATGTGACAACAAGTATAGGGAGGGGATGCTTTGCCATGATATGTTCGATGGCTTCCATGCCACCCATGATCGGCATCTCAATATCCATTGTTAAAATGTCTGGAGATAATTGATTGACCATATCAATGGCATCTAAACCGTTAACAGCCTCACCGACAACGGTTATATCGCCTTTCATTTCTGCAAAGGATCGAATTAAATGGCGAAAAATAGAACAGTCATCTACAACCAAAAGTCGTACCATAATCGACTTCTTCCTATTATTTTTTTTATCTCATGAGTTATGATTTCTCGACTCATTTAAAGGAGAAACTTGTTTCCTTTAATAATTTTTCCAAAATCAGCATCGCAATAAGGTATCTGTTTGATTTGTATTTTTTTCCTTTCTTCTTTTCCCGCTGCCATTTCTGAATTGAACTTATAGCGTGTCCTGTATTTTGGGATCATTTATTTCATCTTTTTTGTTTCAATTTTTTTGACATCCTTAATATCTTGAAGAGCCACATCGATAACCTCATCCATATGAGATACCAAAACAAATTTTAATTTACGCTTTGCCTGAACAGGAATTTCAACCAGGTCTTTTTGATTTTTTTTAGGAATGATAATGGTCTTAATTCCTGCACGAAGCGCACCGATGGCCTTTTCTTTTAGTCCTCCGATGGGAAGCACACGGCCTCTTAATGAAATTTCTCCGGTCATAGCTACATCTTTTTTAACAGGCCGCTGTGTCAACAGCGAAATAACAGAAACAGCAATAGCAACGCCAGCAGAGGGCCCATCTTTGGGAACAGCGCCAGAGGGGACATGAATATGGAGGTCATTATGTTCAAAAAAGGCGCGTTTGGTTTTGAATTTTTTATAATTGGCTCTTGCGTATGTAACCGCTGCTTTTGCAGATTCCTGCATAATATCACCCAGTTGTCCCGTGAGTTGAATGTCTCCTTTTCCATATACCGCCGCTGCTTCAACATAAAGCGGTTCACCGCCGGCCTGTGTCCATGCCAGCCCCGTGCTGATACCAATTTCATTTTCTTCTTGTTCAAATTCCGGTAGATATTTAGGGGGGCCCAGGTATGTGTGAAGGTTTTTTCGCGTTACTTTAAAATGACCCCGTTGATTTTCAGCAATTTTTCGTGCAATTTTTCGAAAAACAGCGCCGATTTCTCTTTCCAGATTTCGCACGCCTGCCTCGTAGGTATATTCTGTAATCATTAGCAATAAAGCACCATCTGTCAGTGTAATTTTCCGGCGTGACAGCCCATTTTCTTTTTGTTGTCTGGGGATTAAATGTTTTTGGGCAATCATTTGTTTTTCATCTTCAGTATATCCAGGCAATTCAATTTGTTCCATACGATCCAGCAAGGCTGAAGGAATTTCATCATTGACATTGGCTGTCATGATAAACATGACATTAGATAAATCAAAGGGTATGCTCAAGTAATGATCACTAAAGGATGCATTCTGCTCTGGATCAAGAACTTCAAGCAAGGCTGATGAAGGATCACCACGAAAATCTGTCCCTAGTTTATCGATTTCATCCATCATGAACACCGGGTTCATTGTATTGCATTGCCTGATACCATGAATGACACGGCCTGGCATGGCTCCGATATATGTCCGCCGATGTCCACGAATTTCAGCTTCATCCCGAATGCCTCCCAGAGAAATCCGAACAAATTTTCGTTTCATGGCACGGGCAATGGCTTTTCCCAGGGATGTCTTTCCAACACCTGGCGGGCCGACAAAACATAAAATAGGCCCTTTCATTTTTGGATTGAGCTTTCGGACGCTCAAATATTCCAAAATACGATCCTTCACTTTTTCCAAACCATAATGACCGGATTCCAGAACAGTTTTTGCGTGAGGAATGTCCAGCATGTCTTTGGACAGTTTTTCCCAGGGTAATTCTAAAATACAATCCAGATATGTTCGAACAATGGACGCTTCGGCAGCATCAAACTGCATTTGATCCAGTCGTTTGAGCTGTTTGTTGACTTCCTTGAGAGCTTCTTTTGGAAGCTTCTTTTTTTTGATTTTTTTTTCGTATTCTTCGATTTCTAGGGTAAACTCATCCTCTTCACCCAATTCTTTATTAATGGCCCGAAGATGTTCACGCAAATAAAAATCCCGCTGATTTTTAGAGATTTCATCCTGCACATCATTTTGTATTTTTGCCTGAACCGCTGACAATTCAACCTCTTTGGTCAGTAATCGGTTAACTTCTTTCAAGCGTTGGGTCGGCTCTGAAATCTCCAACAAATGTTGTGCGTCCTCGATTTTAACCTGTAAATTCGCAGCCACCAGGTTGGCCAATTTTCCTGGCGATTGAATATTATCCAGAATTGAAGCCGCATCATCAGAATAGTCACCATGCAAGGTCAGAATTTCTGCACTATGATCGCAAACGTTCCTCATAAGTGCCTGAATCTCAAGAGTTTTTTCTGTGTCAATTTCTTCTGGCAACAGTTCAATTTTTACCATATTACAACGATTGCGCTTGAAGATGTTGATCCATTTTCCCTGTACAATACCCTGTATAAATATTTTGACACGACCGTCAGGCAATTTGACAAACCGGAGGATTTTTGCAACCGTTCCAATTTGAAAAAGATCGTCTTTGTCAGGATTTTCTTGTTCTGGATTTTTTTGCGTGACAATAAACAAAAAAAGATTAAACTTTTGAACCGATTGTTCAACAGCCATAATGGTTTTGTCATGTCCGACAAAGATCGGCAACAGCATATTGGTAAACAGAACGATATCCCGAATGGGCAATAAAGGAAGGATTAGCGGTATACTTGCGCGATCAATGTTTTCGGCGTCCTGGATAATATCTTGTGAAATCAAATCACTCATTGTTTACTTTCTCTTGATAAGTGTCATGAAAATTTTGACATATTGTTGATATGTTGATATTTTCGTTTACATCAATTTTTAGAGGGTTTATTTTTTTTAAAATCAATCAACCATATCAGGAAAATAATACATGCGTCAATCATACACAAATATTCAAGCAGAAAAAAAAATGCTCGCATTTTGCGGAAAAGGCGGTGTAGGAAAAACAAGCCTTTGCGCATTGACTGCCAAAATTTGCTGTGAAAACAGTTCAAAAAAAATTCTGGCCATCGATGCTGATCCTGCAATTGGACTCTCAACATCCTTGGGAATTCAAGTCACCAAAACCGTGGACGATATTCGTAACGAACTGGTCAAACGAATTCAATCCAAGGCTGGTAATCAACGCCAGTGGCTATCTGAAATTAATTATGAACTGTTTGATGCTCTCAAGGAAATTGACAATCTGGCCTTTCTGGCTATTGGACGACCTGAAGGTGATGGCTGTTATTGTCAGGTCAACCGATTTTTAAAAGAAATGATTCATGATCTGGCGGACCATTTTGATACTGTCCTGATTGATGGTGAAGCTGGCATTGAGCAAGTCAATCGCCGGGTTATGGATAAAGTCACCCACCTTTTCTTGATATCTGACACATCACGAAAAGGATTAACAGTGGCTGAAACCATTCATAGAGTAGCGGCTCAAAAAATACCTTTTCAGCATGCCGGTCTGATTCTCAATCGTGTTCAATCGGATAATGATTTTCAAACCGCCAGACAACACACCCAATTGCCTGTTTTGGGTTGCATCTTTGAAGATGAAAATATTTATCATATGGACCGGAGTGATCAAACGGTGATGAACTTGAAAAAAACATCTGCTATGGCGGATCTGGAAACACTGTTGTCTGATTTAAAAATTCTTTAGAACAACCATTGTAACGCATTGTAAAAAATAAAAATAAAATTAAGATTAAGGAATAAAAACCATGAGTCATTTATGTCATCATCTTTACACAAAAACCAACATGAAAAGAACGATTACCATCGTATCATGTATTTTTTTTGTTTTTTTTAGTCATACGCTATTTGCCCTTACCCTTGAAGATCTTCAAAATGCGGCTGTTCAAAATAGAAAACTCATTGAAAAATACAGAATACAGATCTCACAGCAGGAAACCGCTTTGAAAATGAACAATTCCCGTTATTGGCCAACACTTGATATAGACTATTCCCTCACAAAATCAGATAAACACCACAGCCGAATCAGTCAATATACTGAATTTGAAAGCATTTTAAGTTATTCCCTTTTTTCAGGGTTTGACCATTATTTTCAAAAGCATGCCCTCGATCGTCTGAAAAATTCCAAAACATTTGAATTAAACAGTATGGTGCAGGATATAAAATATATTGTTTCAGCGAACTACCTTCATCTATTCGATAGCAAGAGTCTGTTGACTGTTGCTGAAGATGAATTCAATCTCTTAAAAAAGCGGTATCATGATGCACAAAACAGACATAAAGTTGGCATTATCAAAAAAAATGACCTCCTTAAAATTCAAGTGGAAATGGATCATGCAGAACAACAAAGAGATAAAGCCAGTGCCGCCTTTGACAAAAATCTTGATGAAATAGCATATGAAACCGGCATGACAATTGATTTTGACGAAATGCCATTTAATGAATTTAAAGCACTTCCGGAAACAAAAGATCGGGTTTTTTATCTTTCAAGAGCAGCCAGAAGAAATGAAATCAAAACACTTGAACAGCTCATTGCCTCAGAGGAAATGAATGTTCAATCACTTCATTCAAAATACTATCCTTCCATTGATCTGGCCGCTGAGTATTATCGCTATGATGATGACTATTTTTTTGGTGCAGGAGAGCATGAGGAACAAGACATTCGTTTGAAACTTTCCATGAAAATGAATCTATTCAATGGTTTTAAGGATTATCATTCCATTTTATCCAAAAAAATGGATGTCAACCGGCTCAAATGTGATCTGGAAGAGTTAAACAATAAACTTGCCAATGAGGTTGATAAAACGTTTTCAGATTACAATGTATCTGTGAAAAATTTAAAAGTTTCTCAAAAAAGCATCGCTCAGGCAGAAGAAAATTTGCGTATTACAGATATGTCCTTTAATCAAGGCCTTGCCACAACGGCTGATATCCTGGATGCTATCTATTACTTATCCAGAGCAAAATACAATTATATTTACGCAGGCGGAGAATTATTCTTAAATTATTATAAGCTTACCAGACTTGCAGATGATTTTTAGGGGATCTTGGATAGGCGCAGGGCGTATTTCCAAAAAGTCGACCATTTTAGATATTAATCACTGGAGTCCCAAAGCTTTAGCTTTGGGAGTTCCTTAGATTTTCAATGTGTTGTTTTTCTGTAACTCCCAAAGGGCGCATTCCCAAAAAGTCGGACATTTTAGTCTTTTTGAAAATTTGCTTGTTTTAAAGCGCTGAAAGCGCGAATCAATATAAGCCCAGGGCAACGCCCTGGTGATCTAAAGCCTCCATTTTAAGCCCTGAAGGGCGAATTAGAATATGAATCAATATAATTCGCCCATAGCCGTCAGGCTAAAAAGAATTTTATTTAAAAATAACACTTTAAGTCCCGTTAGGGACGACAGACAATAGCCTGGAGCTTCAGCTCCAGGCTTCTTGATCGGGAAGTGCTATAAAT
>PEAL01000509.1 GCA_002753725.1 Deltaproteobacteria bacterium | reverse complement strand
TGTTCGCCCTCGAACAAATATCGATAGCGAGAATATTCACGAGGGCGAACACAAGGTTCGCCCCTACACGGCATTGGAATATCATAAAATGGGGAAGTTATTATTCGAGCATTCCTTAGCAATATTTAAGATAACTGCTATAGACTTTAAGATACAAGGCTGCGTTAGGAGATAGTACTAAAATACATCGACGAAGCGCCAACGCAGTCCAAAATTTTTATCTTAAAGTTTCTACATACGTTCTGCAAGTTTATGCCACTCAATTTCATGTAAATTTTGCACAGTGTCATTTAACACATGGTTGTTCAACGCATTATCTTGTTGTTCTTTGTCCGCAAAGCCATGAAATGGCAACATTTTAGCGATGGCTTTATTTTTTGATGCTTCATTGGGGGTATATACATCATATCGTCTTGTGTAAAAAGGGTCTTCGTTTTCAAGGCAAGGTTGATTAAAAACATTAAAAAACCGACAGGCCATTGGCCGCATTGGATGAATGCCACACCGATCATGAATCAAAAAAGGACAAGAACTATTTTGCGATAAAAAATTTTTAAGTTGTATCTGAATTTGCTTTCGATCTGGAGGTTTTATTTTTTCAATAGCATACCAGTATAAACCAATAAGTTCTAAAGGATAAATGGGAATGGTTGTGTGTGTTGAACAGCAATTAGAACAGCCACGCGCACATGCCAAAATTTTTCCTTTTTTCAGTTCTTGTCGAAGACCTTCATAAATGACTTTATCCGCTACAAAATATGTATCTAATAACCAACTCAGCCAATTTATTTCTTTTTCATCCTTAGGAAAAGATAATCGTTCAGGCTTACTTTGTAAGTGAGATTTTTTCTTTTTCATATCATGAATTACTTTCTATAGTGTCCTTTTTCAGCTTGAATCATTAATCGATTTGTCATACTCCCATAATCCCCCTTTTTTTCTCTTGTTATATAATTTTCATTAAACGTAACTGATGCAAAACCGGTTTTTAACAGTAAGTCTTTGATTTTATTTTTACTGTATAACCGTGTACAAAATGTTTGATCACGAATACACCCTTTTTGATCACACACTACTGTTTCCTGACTATAGATCACATCCTCTTGAATTGACCGTTTACGATTAATTGTAATTGATCCATTGCGATGTGTGATGAATGGCTTAAAATGATGAATCACATAATCCCGATTGGGAATATCCATGATTAATCGCCCCCCAGGAATAAGAACACGACATGCTTCTAATAATAATTTTTGATTTTCTCTGTCTTGAATAAAATAACCAAACGCACTACCTAAAATCATAGCAGCCGCATAGGTGTTATTTTTAAAGCATAATTGTCTTGCATCGCCTTGAATAAACCAAGGGCTATCTTGAGATCGAAGGGCTTGTTTGATGCCTTGTTTGAGAAGAAAAATAGAATAATCATAAACAGTTAGGCTTTTATATCCGCGTTTTGATAATTCTATTGCATGGCGGCCTTGACCGCCGCATAAATCTAAAATAGGGAGATCATGACATTCTGGCAAATAGTCATGAATGATATCGATTTCTTTTCGTGTGAGATCCTCATTACAAACCGACCTTGAATCTGTTTGTAAATAAACATGATCAAATATATATTTCCACCAATTGGGATTGACATCAATACTCATGGTCTGCCTCATGCGCACCAAAACTAAAAATACCATCTGAAGCTAAAATGGCACTTGATCCACCCCAAGGTTGAGACCTTGCTATGTCCAATTCCTCAGGTTCTATTTTAATGATATGATCTAACTGGCCGGCTAAAAACATTTTTTCAAGTGTAAGACAATCCGCCCAAATATGTGAACAATAATCAGATAAGGCTATCATTTGCTTTTCTGTAATAAGTCTTGGGCGTAGAGCGATTTTAATAGGGCCCAATAAATATGTAAAATGTCTTTCAATGGCCATGTTCTTTTGGCGTGTTAAGGCTTCACAAATAATATCAACAGGCAGTGATAAAATGGCCTCATTCAAACGAGCGGTTGCGTCGTAAATGCTCATCTGTGAACGAAGCACTGCAAGAGGTTGGACACCACCACCGCTTCCCACATTTGTCGGCACATTGCCATATCGTCCCAAAAAACCCATCAGGCCATTACCAGAAAACAAACATCTAAAATCAGTTTGATAACAAACAGGTTGGATCAGTTGGTTTTGTTCATCATATTGTGGAATAATTTCAGCCCATAAAGGTAAAGGTATTTTTTCCTGAACAATATAGGCACCATGTTTATCACTTAATGCGAGTTGAATGGATTCATCAGCATTTGGATTAACCCCCCCCACGCGTACTCCCATCCCCGAGTATCCGCGTTCTGGTTTTAAAACCAGGTTGTCCCAATTACTTCGAGTCC
This sequence comes from Deltaproteobacteria bacterium, assembly GCA_002753725.1. Lineage (GTDB taxonomy): Bacteria > Desulfobacterota > Desulfobacteria > Desulfobacterales > Magnetomoraceae > Magnetomorum. Next base: position 1,185 of record PEAL01000509.1, on the reverse strand, counting down.
ATTCAATTAAATCTGATATATTTTCACCCTTTGGTCCTTCTGTGCTTCGTGAGTAAAATTGGCGTGTCCAAGGGGTTCTTTTAATTGTTTCAGCATGAAAATTATGGGATGATTCTGGATGTGTAATTAATTCAAACATGCTTTTGACATTAATGGGCTCTGTTCCTCTTGGATTAATCACACGATTTTCAGATACAGCTTGTAATAAAGGCGTTAAATTATGTTTTCGATGAAGTTTTAAAAGAACATCGGTATTAAAATCCATAAAAATAAGAGATACAGGTTGGCCTTGAAAACTGACCTGACTTTTATGGATTTCAAGTTGATGTGGTGCAATAAGAATAGAACTGATGCCATCAATTGCATTTAAATGATGCATCAAATTTTTATTTTCAACAACATCTTCTAATGTTTCTTCTTCTGCAACAACTGCAATAAGTCCTTTTTGTCCTTTATCGATTTTTTTATATTCTTCTTTCAGCAGGTTAACAAAACCATATACTGGAAAAAGCATTGGATGATCAAAATCCAATTGTATATCTAAATGGAAGGTTTTGAATAACTGTTCAAAAACAACTTTCCCAATCTCCTGGGTCATTCGTTGATAGTCCCATCCACCAGGACTGCCTAAATTCCATTCAGAATGATGCCCCCAAAAAAGTTCTTTATCTTTCAAGTAACGTCCTCCTATTGATTCATTATGTTGTAAATAGAAACAAACCGATGTCATTTATTAACGTTTTTTGAATAATATTTTTTGCTCAGCCTGTATAAATTTAATATCAAACAAATCAAAAACGATTTCTCTACCTATAATCATATCATGAATACTATCATCCTGAAGCCAGGCAAAAACATTTTTAAATTTCAATCCATTAATTTCAATTTCTGTGCTTTTAAGGATATATTGAACGGTACCAGCGATTCCAGAGGCTTATAGTAATACATCATGATCAGAATGTTCAAACCCAATTATTCTTCCAAACCGATAATTCAGTACCGACATATCTGCACCGCTATCAATAAGCATCTCTTGAGTTTCAAAGCGATTATCATTAATAATAAATGTGAACCGGCCATTCTAAAACAGGATATTATGTGCACTTGCAATATATGCAATCAAAGCAATGGCCACTTACAAATGGACATTACATACTTCGCACAGAATATCGCATTTTAGAATGG
>PEAL01000508.1 GCA_002753725.1 Deltaproteobacteria bacterium | reverse complement strand
ACCATTTGTTTTTTTTATCATGTATTTATCCACAGGAAAAGAATCGTTCCCATTTTGGAAAAGCTTTGATTCAGGGATGGCTTCTGATATGGGTTGCGTATGTTTTTTTTCAGGGATAACTAGATCAGAGGGAAGGATTAATTTGCGATCAATCACTTTCTCCCCTTTATATTTTTCCGGTAAAAAGAATGTAAATGTACACCCTTCGCCAGGCTGACTGTCCAAGTGAATATCACCCCCCAGAACCCGTGCAAACTCACGGGCAATGGAAAGGCCCAGACCGGTGCCACCATATTTTCGCTTGGTTGTGCCATCCGCTTGACGAAAGGCCTCGAACACAATATCTTTTTTGTCTTCTGGAATGCCCTCACCGGAATCAATCACCTGGATGGCAATGGCTTTTTCTTTATTCATATGGTCAGGCAGAAAAGAAAACTCTTTTGCCCGCTTGATGGCCAGTCTTACAAAACCTTTGCTTGTAAATTTAAATGAATTGGACAATAAATTTTTAACCACTTGCTCAACTTTTTGAGCATCTGTAAAAATGGTCAGAGGAAGGTCCTCCGCCAATGATATTTCAAAATTGACATTTTTTTCTGTGGCAGCGAGTTTAAATGATTGTTCCATTTTTTTGGCAATCATTTTTATATGAACATCCTGGGGATGAAGTTCCATTTTACCGGATTCCACTTTGGCAAGATCGAGAATTTCATTGATCAACGTCAGAAGATCATTACCACAGGCGTGAACTGTGTCTGCAAATTTGGATTGTTTGTCAGACAAATTACCATATTTATTGTCTGCCAGTAATCGAGACAGTAAGATAATACTGTTCAAGGGCGTTCGAAGCTCATGAGACATGTTGGCCATAAATTCTGATTTATAGCGGCTGGCAGATTCGACTTCCTTGATTTTATCTTTAATAATGACCTGTGCACGTTCAAGCTCACTATTTTTTTCTTCGATGCTTTCTTTTTGGTGTTCAAGAATAGACTTTTGTTGTTCGAGGGTTTCATTGGTTTGACGAAGTTCTTCCTGCTGAACCTCCATTTCTTCCTGCTGAGACTGAAGTTTTGCCTCAGATTCTCGAAGAATTTTGGTTTGTTCTTCCAATTCTTCATTGCTTTGACGTAATTCTTCCTGCTGTTTTTGAAGGGTATCGGATTGACGTTGCGTTGTTGCCAAAAGTTCTTTTAATTTCATGCTGGATCGGGCAGAATGGATGGCAATGCCAATGGGTTCAGCCACAGATTGCATAAATTCCATGTCAGTATCACTAAATTGTGAAAAAGAGCCCAATTCAATGACACCTTTGATTTTATTCTCAAAAAGAAAGGGGTAAATCATAATTGTCGAGGGGCTCTTTGCCCCCAGGCCGGATGTAATCTGGATATAATCCTCTGGAATTTCTGTGACGATGATCGGTTTTTTTTCAAGCGCTGCTTGACCCACCAATCCTTCACCCTGCTGATAAATATTGGAAATATTTTTTCTGCGTTCAAAGGCATATGAACTGATCAGGCTAAGCACTTGTTTATCATCGTACATGACATAAAAAGCCCCGATTTGACAATCCAGATATTTAACAAGGAATTTGATAATATTTTCACATAACATTGAGACATTATTCTCTCCGCGAATACAGTCATTGAGTTGGGTTTGTCCAGATTTTAGCCAATGCTGTTTTTGATTGTCTTCTTTTGATTTTCTAAGGGCTCGTGTCATTGCATTTAAGGTATTGCCGATGGTATCTTTGCCTGATTGAATCTGTACATCGATGGTTAAATCACCTTCCGCAATACGATTGGTTTGTTGGATCACGGTTTGAAAATTGGCAATCACCTGATTCATTGCGCTGGAAAGAATATCATGCGGCCCCCGGATGGTTAACTGTTCTGAAAAATCTCCTTTGGATATTTTGTCTGCAACTTTTGTGGTGTTCCGGATGAACAATGTTAATTCACGGCAGACATAAATCAATTGCCCCATTTCATTATTTGATTGAATGGCAGTGTCATCAAATTCTACTTCAATATCTTTGTTGAGGTTCAATTCGCCAGTGACAATTTTTTTAAGGACTTGAACAATTCGTTGAATGGGATTTGAAATCGTTTTGGATAAATAATAGGCAATAAAAAGACCGATAATAATGGAAAACAATGTTCCAAAAATCATAAAATTAATGGTATTCATCACACTGGTTTTAGCCTCATTTTCACGAATGCCCATGAGTGCATTTTCAACCTCGACAAAGGCATCAAACAGTTCATGAATATCATGATTATGCATAAATTTTTTACCTGAATTACCTCCAAATAAAGCTATAATTTTATTCAATATTTCTTCCTGAGGCAAATCTTTCCATTTTTTTCGTTCTTTGATGACCGGTAAAACTGAAGTGTGCTGCCATTTTTTGACAGCATCTTTAAATCGTTGCAATTTGGCGATTTGTTCAGGATTGTGAGCAATCATCTCTGCTAACGCTTTGGCTTTTTGATCAAAAAGTTCGGAGGATTCATCATACATTGCTAAAAATTCATCCTGTCCCAATATTGTAAAACCACGTTCTCCGCTTTCCATTTCCGTTACCAGATGCTGCAATTCATAGCAATTCTTTATAATTTCATGTGTTTTCGCTACCCATGCGTATGTTTTAATGATTTGAGATACATTAAAATAAACAATGATCGTAATCACAGCCAGCATTATTAAAGCGATGCTATATCCCAAAAGCATTTGTGTACCAATTTTGTAACGCGTAAACATTTTTTTGCCTCCTTATTTTATGATGCTATATCTATATTGATAAGATTCAAGTTTTTTAAAAATGTTAGAAATAGTTACACTTTATCCGCATATACAAGCCTTTTTATTTGTTTAATATTGTGGGGATTAAAATTTTGATACTATAAACCTATATGAGGATGCAGGTCAATTAAAAATTAGGATTAATGGATTAAAGGATTAAAGGATTAAAAATTAGGATTAATGGATTAAAGGATTAAAGGATTAAAAATTAGGATTAATGGATTAAAGGATTAAAGGATTAATGGATTAATATTAATGGATTAATGGATTAATATTAATGGATTAATGGATTAATATTAATGGATTAATGGATTAACTTTTTCTCAAATAGCGTGATATCCCCTTTTTTTAAAGCACTGAGAAGTGTTTCCAACTGTCCGAGATCAACATGGTGTTTAATCCATTTTTCAGCAAGTTCCATATAAATAATTCTGACCTCACGATTTGGAATTTGAAGTTGAAATTTTCGTCTTAAACTGCTTTCAACCTCTTTAACAACTTTTAAATTTAAATATCCACTATGCAACAAAAAACTCCATACCAGATCACTTCTTGAATCTTTTATATCACTAAATATTATATTCTCATGGATCGTTTTTGTAATGATCTTGCCTGGGTGCAACACAAAAAAGTTGCACTTTTTTCTTAGCCCTTGTATGTTAATTCAGGTCAAAAAAAGAATTTTTTTTTGACCGAACTGTCCCATTCCAAATTAAATAATTGTTCTTTGAAATAAATATTAAATTGTTTCCTTTTCGGTAAAATC
>PEAL01000507.1 GCA_002753725.1 Deltaproteobacteria bacterium | reverse complement strand
AGACATTTAATGCTATTCAGGCATGGTTTGGGGCTCTACCTGGGCATAATTGGGCCAATATTAGAAGACCACTGATAACATCGATGAATTTATCTCATATGTTGCCCATTTCAACAGACTGGGCTGGCCCTGAAAAAAATGAGCACTTAAATGCAGAGCCATTATTTTATGCTAAAACTTCCGGTAATACGCCATTTCGATTCAGTAATCACATTGGTGATGTCGGACATACAATGATTGTTGGACCAACAGGCACTGGAAAATCTGTATTGTTAAATTTTATGGCAACTCAATTTCTTAGATATCCAAATGCTCATATCTATTTTTTTGATAAGGACTATTCTGCCAAAACAACAACGTGTGCAATGGGGGGCCTTCACTTTGATTTAGGTAATGTCGATAATATTTCATTTCAGCCTTTAAAAAATATTAACGAAGAGATGGAAAGAAATTGGGCATTGGAATGGCTTGGTAATAATTTGGTACAAGATAATTTCCACTTAACTCCGGCTATAAAAAATGAGCTGTGGGAAGCATTGACTAATTTGGCTTCATCACCTATTGATCAGCGTACAATAACAGGCTTAGTGGCTTTACTTCAGGATCGTCCTTTAAGAGAAGCGCTAACGCGATACACATTATCTGGTCCTTATGGATACTTGCTTGATGCCGAAAATGACTATATTGAAACATCACATTGGCAATGTTTTGAAATGAATTATCTAATGAAATATATGCACCAAGCGGTTGTACCGGTTCTCACATATTTGTTTCATAAACTTGAAAAACGATTTGATGGACGACCATCAATGATTATTCTTGACGAGGCCTGGCATTTTTTTTCGCATCCAATGTTTGCTCGTCAAATTAAAGATTGGCTCAAAACTTTACGAAAAAAAAATGTATCTGTTCTATTTGCGACACAATCTCTTTCTGATATGAATGATTCACCACTCTTGAGTACATTAATTGAATCCTGTCCAACACGAATATTTATGCCCAATAAAAAAGCGTTAGATGAAAATATTCATGCTCAATATCGCCAATTCGGATTGAATGAGAAACAGATCAAGATTATTGCCACCAGCTTACCCAAATGTGACTATTATTGTCAGTCTGATATTGGCAATCGAAAATTTGAACTTGGGTTAGGCCCAGCAGCAATAGCAATTCTTGGTGGTGGCACTCAGCAAGATATTTATTTTGCTAATGAACTTGAGGGGGCAACCCCGGATATATTTACCCATGAATTCTTAACCAAAAAGGGGGTGAATTATGACGATTAAACAAAAAATATTAACATTATTGTTTGTCCTTATCCCTACATCACAAGCGGCAATTGCTAATTTACCGGTGATGGATATTGCAAATTTGATTCAAAACCTTGAGAATACGCTATCTGTATTTCAGTTAGACGTAAAAAGCATGCAATCACTAGCTAACCAGACAAAACAATTGGCCAATGACAGCCAAAAAATTGAAAACCAGATCCAACAAATCGAGTATATGGTCAAAAACCTTCAACGCTTAAAAATAGCATTGAGAGATCCAAACCTTTCAACTGTTCAAAAGCTCAATCAAATGTGTTATTCATCACAAGGCTTAGGATATGGCATGATGAATGCTAACAAAACGTATGATGAATATGTTACAAATAGAAGGTATCCCCTTTCAAGCGAAATTCTTGAAAAAAGCCAGCAGAAATTGCTTTTTGAAACTGAAAAAAATATTGATAATACTTTAATTCTTCAGGATGAGTGTCTTGATAATATTGAGATGGATGTTGATGATGTTAATGCTGCCCTTGAACGTTCCAGAAATGCTGTTGGTATGATGGAAGCGCTTCAGGTGAATAACGAATTAATGGCCCAGCAAATTAAACAATCAATGCGCACACAACAGTTACTAATATCTCGTGGTAATATGGACTCTTCAGTGGTAAATGAAAATCAGTCCAAACAAGTTATGATGAAGCTTCGTCATGCCTATTTAATGTCAAATTTTAATAAACAAACACATGTTAAACCCCATAATGAATTACCATAGGGATGATAATTTAATTTATGAATTCCGGTATTTTAACTGAAATGCTGACCCGCTTCACCGAAGTAGCTACTTTAGGATACACGGCTTTATTACCAGAGGCCATGTATTTAATGAATTTTTTTATTATCATTGAAATTGTTTTTTTAGGCGTTTTTTGGGCATTGGGAAGTGGCAATATCACTGTTCCTGTGATCCAGAAAATTACTGGAATTGGTGCTTTTTTATGGATTATTTCCAATGCTCATCAAATATCAAAAGCAATTATCAGTTCATTGGGCGAATTAGGAATGCTTGCTGGAGGGCAATCTATCAGTATAGCAAATATTTTTGACCCATCAACAATTGTTGGTTTCGGGTTTACAGCGACATATCCTATTTTTAAAAATACAGGAGGCGTGTGGAGTGCTTTTACAAGCCCAGTAGATTCAATCCTTTTTGCCTTTTGCGGTATTATCATTTTGTTTAGCTATTTTGTTATTGGTTGGAATATTTTTATTACAATTATTGAGTTTTATTTATTCACTGTATGTAGCGTTATTTTAATACCCTTTGCGCTTTTTAAGCCCACTGCATTTTTAGCGCAAAAAGCAATTAATGGTACATTTGGGTTGGGAATAAAATTTATGGTTCTTGGATTTATTATTAGTATATCATACAACACGTTAAAATCTCTTTCCATTCCAGATGACCCGACATACCATCAATTGTTTTCTATGGTTTTAGGCTCAGGAGCGATATCATACTTATGCTGGCATGCGCCATCATTGGCATCAACGATCATTTCAGGCGGTGGATCATCAAACCTATCGGTTGGTGGTATTTATGGGGCGTTAGGCTCAGCTACAGGTACTGCCATTAAAGGTTCAACTGCCATTCGTACTCAAGGTGTTGCTGCTGTACGTCAGGCGGTTAACGTTGGTGGTGCAATGCTAAAACAATAGTAAGAGATAATTATGATCCAAACAGAAAAACTAAATTTTATTCCTGATTCCATCGCAGAAACGCCCTATCAACGTGCAAAACAAGAATTTGATAACCTGATTGGGAATGCGCGTCTACAGGCGTATCATTGGCGATTGGCTTTCTTTTTTACTGTACTTGTTTTATGTGTGACTGTATTGGGAATGATCTATTTATCAAGTCAATCTAAAATAATTCCCTATATTGTTGAAGTTGAATCATCAGGTGCTGTCCGATTAGTTGGAAAAGCTCAGCAAATTGATTATGAACCGAATATACAATCTATTAAATATTTTCTGAGTCTGTTTGTACAGAATATTAGAAGTATTCCCGCTGATCAGGTATTACTTAAAAAAAATTTTTTAAAAGCCTATCATTTTGTTACGTCTAAAGGGCGAAATATGTTAAATGAGTATGCCAGGAATTATGATCCATTTACAAAACAAAAAGAATATGTCATTGCTGTTGAAATATCAAATGTGGTTAAAATGAGTGATAAGAGTTTTCAAGTGCAATGGATTGAACAGATTTATTCAAAAAATGGAAGTATGGTTAATCAAAATCATTAT
>PEAL01000081.1 GCA_002753725.1 Deltaproteobacteria bacterium | reverse complement strand
CATTGCTCCTCGAAACGTCCTTCGAAGAAAAAAAGCGCCCCCCCCTCTGAAAATGGGGCCCAATGGCCAGAAGGAAAGATTTTTTCCAGCAGCAATCAACGGACAGGGCATGTTATTATGGTACAGAATATACGATATGATCAGATAATCAATATGGCTTTTATGACAGGGGGCTAAAATCAGGGGCCCTTTTTGTGATGCCTGTTTCAGCTTGCTGAGCATTTCCTGATTATATTCAAAGCCTTCAAACATATTATGCGCAATCCAACCCACAGACCAGGAAAAAACCTGAATCATGTTATTGCTGTATTTTGCTGCAATTTCAGTCAAATAATTGTCTGCTTTTCGATAAACTTCCTGAATGGGCACTTTACGAGTGGTGGCATAATCCTCAAGAAAATCTTGAAACGATGCATTTCGTAAAATGTCTTCCTTAAGTTCTTCATCACTTTTTAAGGTTGGCCCCACAATACTTTGTCGTTGACGATTCAAGCGGTTAATCATCTCCTGACGAACCAGGTATGACAGATGTTCAATATTACGATTATGATTTTCAGGTTCCCGAATGAAACGTAACAGATTAAAGGGTTCTGATGTTTCTACAAATACATTTTCCGGCCGTTTTAACAACATATACATACGACGAATATTTCCGGGATTTTCTTCAGTCCCAAAGATTAATTCCAAAAGACTTCGTTGGGATTTATGGGCTTTCCGACTGAAAAGAATCCATTGCGGTACCAGATAAATGGGCCGATCCATGGATTGCTGTATTTCAATCAAATACCTGACTGGATCGACTTTTTCTTTAACAAATCGACGATGAATTCCGCCAGGTTCTAACAAGGACAAGAAACAACTTCTGCCTTTAATCATTTCATCCCGAATATAATGGGTGTGAAATGGATTGGGCCGGTGCCATTTTTTTAACACATTATAGATCCAGGTAAATAACGCCCGAAAAACGCGTGATATCGGCTGCCACATGATAAATCTATAGTCCAGAGCAAGTTCCGGAAAAGGAAGATCATCTTTCTGATAGCGGCTGTGATAAAATAAAAAATCAAAGGAGCTTTTATATTTTGTCGTATAAACAATGTACCCTTTTTTCTCAAGAGCTTTCAAGTGAGCCGTTTGTTCAGGGCTAACCCGAATGCCAGAAAAAAAGATTTGAAGGGCTTTATTGGCAAAGTAGCCAATATACCCCGGTAAAAAACATAAAAAACTGGTGCGATGAACAATACTGTCAAGCACAGTTTTCAGCCGAACAATTAAAGATGATTTCATATCTGATACCTCTCTCGTTCTTTAAGTACCCACAATATTAATTAATTCACTTTTTCCAGGATGACAGAATGAAAAAAAATATTCAATTGTGGGTATTTCAGTTATTATCACGATCTCATCGGCCTTCTTACCATAATAAACAAGCAACAAGCAACAGAGAACAGATATTGATTTTTCATCTTGCTTTCATATAAATGCTGTGTTATTGAATCTCGAATGTTTGATAGATAAATAATTTATAACCGTCATATATTCGGTATTTACAACTTTAATTGATAAAGGAGGAAGGTTTTATATGAAAACATTAATTGGTGGCGCAATTGCGGCTTTGTTAGGACTCATTGGTTTAGCGATTTGGTGGCAGCCATTTTTGCAGTTACTTGCAGGAACAATCCCTGTCGGTCTTTTATTGGGTGGATGTCTGGCTTTATATCTTGGCCTGGATGAATTGAAAGATACTTGGCGACAAGAAGGATTTGATGCAGGTGATAGCGACGATTCTGATAGTTTGAAAAAGAAACTGGAAGAACTGGAAAAAGAAAATGAGGCATTAAAAGCCAATAAATAATTTTATTCATTGTTTATAAAAAGCCCTATGTCAATAATTGCATAGGGCTTTTTTTTTTACGTAAGAAGCTCGTGTTTCTTATTGGAAAGGAAATATTATGGAACGGACATTATCCATTATCAAGCCTGATGGTGTAAAACGAGGGTTGATAGGGGATGTAATTAAACGCTTTGAAAGCAATACCATTCGCATTGCTGCAATGAAAATGGTTCATTTAACCCAATCACAGGCTGAAGGCTTTTATGCGGTTCATAAGGAACGACCTTTTTTTAACAGCCTGGTTGCGTTTATGACATCAGGCCCCATTGTCGTGATGGTGCTTGAAGGCGAGGATGTCATTGCAAAAAACAGAACCATTATGGGAGCCACAAATTACAAAGAAGCGGCAGAAGGAACCATCCGTCGAGATTTTGCCACAGATATTGAAAAAAATGTGGTGCATGGATCAGATGCAATCGAAACCGCTAACGTTGAAATTAACTATTTTTTTAACACGTTTGAAATCATTTCTTAAAACAGAATGGGGACACTTCTGCATGTACCATTAAAAAGTTGATACCTGGCATGATGTCAATCATTAACTTTATATTAATGATAAAGGAAGATGGTTCCCCATTCTTTGACGATTGTTGAGCATGAAAAAAAAAGCCTTGTATCGTGTCAATCTAAACAATATCGCTATCGTATTAAATAGACCCAGATTTCCTGAAAATATTGGTTCTGCAGCCAGAGCCATGTGCAATATGGGGCTCAACCGACTGATTGTTATTGATCCGCAAAATTGTGATTTAACTAAAATGCTGAAACTGGCAACGCATTCAGCCTATGATGTTGTTGAAAATATTGATCTGTATAACGACCTGGCAACCGCATTGGCACCTTTTCAATATGTCGTTGCGACCACCGCACGATTAGGAGGCTATCGGATAGCCATTCAGTCCCCCAGAGACTGTGCGCATCAACTGATCAACGTATCACATAAAAATGATATTGCGATCGTCTTTGGCCCTGAAGATCGTGGGTTAATTAATCAAGAAATCAAACTGTGCCATGCGTTGGTCAATATTCCCACAGCAGACTTTTCATCCTTAAACGTTGCACAAGCAGTCATGGTTATTTGCTATGAACTCTTTACAGCAACGAATGAGACACTTAACGCTTTTACCCCGAAACTTGCCAATCATTACGAACTGGAGTCCATGTATACAAGGCTTCAGGAAGTGCTTACAACAATTGATTTTATTCATCATGATAACCCTGAGCATTGGATGACAAATATCCGCCGATTTTTTTCTCGTTTACAGTTAAGATCTCGTGATGTTCGTATTATTCTGGGAATTTGCAGACAAATAGATTGGTATATCGGGAAAATCAACAATTCCAACATCTAAACGCTTAGGACTGCTTAAAATGGGAACTTCTTTTTCGAGCAGTCCTTATTAAAAACGATGGACGCAAGCATGGATGCAGACATTCAACATCTTTTTCATCAGGCAATGACATTTGCAGATCAACAGAATTATGAAACCGCTGCTAATTGCTTTGAAACAATTATCACCCAGGATCCCGCCAGACTGGATGCTCTGATCAATCTTGGTCTGATGCATTATTACGCGGGCCATTATGAGCAAGCTGAACAATGCATGCGTTCAGGGCTTTCAAAAATGCCAACATCGCCGGATGTTTATTTCAACCTGGGATTGATTTGCAGTGCCGCCAATAAGCCAGCAGAAGCAATGGATTGCTATCAAAAATCAATCGCGTATGATTCAAGCAATGCTCATGCCTGGTATAATCTTGGGGATTTATATTTTCACCAAAAACAGTATAAGCCCGCCATTCAATGTTTCAAAAAAGCCATTTCATTGAAAGACGATTTTCATGATGCTCACTTAAATTTGGGAGAATCCTATTCCCGAATGGGTCAATATCAAAAAGCGATAAAATGCTTTAACCGGCTGATTTCCCTTCACCCCAATCATAAGGACGCTTTTTACAACCTGGGCGTTGCTTATAATGGACAAAGGCAATACCAGGATGCCATCAATGCTTATGATCATGCATTGGCGATTGATCCCAATCATGTCAAAAGTCATTACAATAAGAGTTTCATTCTTCTTTTACTTGGAGATTTTGTCAATGGCTTTCTTGAATATGAATGGCGATTAAACAAACAAGAAACCTATCGATCGTCTTCACAAATGCCCTTTTGGAAAGGGACATCATCAGAAAACAAGACACTGTTGGTTTATGCGGAACAAGGATTTGGCGATTGCATTCAGTTTGTTCGATTTTTGCCGATGATTCATAAAAAGGTCAAAAGCATCCTTTTGGAATGTCAGCCAGAACTTGTTCGTCTGTTTACTGGTTTTCAAGGCATAGATACCATCATTCAACGCGGCGATCCTTTACCAGAACATGATTATCAAGTATCATTGCTCAGTCTGGGATATATCCTGAATATTACCAGAGATAGGTTACCTTCGGATATTCCTTATTTAAATCCACTGAAAAAAGAAAGCCAGGTATCTGATATCATTGCGCTGCACAACAAAAAAATAAAAGCAGGAATTGTTTGGGGGGGGACAGGCAGCACGGAAATGAAAACAGATATGGGCCGGTCTTTACAATTAAAAGAGTGCGCTGTATTATTGGATATGCCGGATATCCAATGGTTTAGTTTCCAAAAGGGCGCTCGAACGCGAGAACTTCACCAGTCACCTGGTGAAAAATTGATTGATTTGGGAACGTATTGTTCTGATTTTTTCGATACGGCCATTGCTGCATGTCAAATGGATGTGATAATCACTGTCGATACAGCCATGGCGCATTTGGCAGGTGCTCTGGGGTTGAACGTCTGGACATTGCTTTCTTTTGATGCAGACTGGCGATGGTTGCAGGCAACCGATCAAAGCCCTTGGTATCCGAGCATGAAATTGTTTCGTCAGGATAAACCCAAAAACTGGGAAAAAGTCTTATATCGTGTAAAAAATAAACTTCATGAAACATTGAACAACAGGCCTGTTATCACTAACCCTTTATCTGAAACACCCGGGCCATTGCAAAAGGAAAATAACGCCATGAAACACCAGAATGAACTATCTTTTCAAGAGGCTGTCCAGTATTTTCAGCAACATAACATAGAAAAGGTCAAAGAATGCATCATACCGCTGTTGAAAAAAAATCCTGAAGATGCGGTCTCATGGAATTTATTCGGTATGATCGCAGCAAAAGAAAATCATATCCATCTGGCGATTCAGTGTTTGAAAAAAGCTTGCGCACTCTTCCCGGAAAAGGCTTTGTTTTATTTCAACCTGGCCGATGCCTATCGTCAGGGAAAATTTTTGAGTCTGGCGATTGAAACCTATCAAAAAGCTTTGAAATATTCACCAGAAGATCAATCTGTTGCAATCCATTATGGAATGGCCTTAAAAGAAAAAGGACACTATGATCAGGCGCTGAAAGTGTTTCAACAACTATTGGAAACCAATCCAGACCATATTCAATCTTATATCAATATGGGAACTATTTTCAGAGAGATGGGACTGTATTCCCCTGCGATGATCTACTATGAAAAAGCCCTTCAGCTCAAGCCAGATGATGCTGAAGCTCAGCGAAATCGATCTTTGTTACTATTGGTTCAGGGGGATTTGAAAAATGGGTTCGATGCTTATGAATTTCGATGGATGGCCGACGGCGTTCAAGTTAAACGGAATCTCAAGCCGCCGCAATGGGATGGAACAGACCTGACAGATCGTCATATTTTTGTGTGGGGCGAACAAGGTATGGGGGATGAACTTCTGTTTGCCAGTATGTTTCCGGATCTGCTTCAAAAAGCAGGGCAGGTATCCATTGAATGTGCGCCCGGACTCTTGCCCCTGTTTATTCGGTCGTTTCCTCAAGCGGTTGTGGTTCCATCATGTAAAGATTCTGCACGAGACCCACATCTTTTTCCAGAAGCTGATTGTCATCGTCCGGCAGGAAGTTTGTTTCGATTTTTACGAACGTCCCCTGATCAATTTCCTCAACACAATGGCTATTTAAAAGCGGATGAAAAAAAAGTTAAAATGCTTTGTGAACAATACCTGAATGCCAACCATCTTCTGAAAGTTGGAATCTCCTGGGCCGGCGATAGAGATAACGATCATCCAGCACAGTTAGAGTCATGGAAACCGATCCTGTCTTGCCCGAATATTCAGTTTTTTAATCTTCAATATGGAGATTGTCAGGAAGAGATTGATCGTATTCAAGAACAGCTAAACATTTCCATTTTCAATGATCCAGATATTGATCCCCTGAAAAGCATTGATGATCAGGCTGCTCAAATTCAAGTCATGGATTTGGTCATTTCAATTGGAAACACAACAGCACAATTGGCTGGAGCTTTGGGAAAGCCTGTTTGGGTACTTCTGCCTGTGTCTTCTGATTGGCACTGGTTTTCAAACCGAACCGATAGCCCCTGGTTTCCATCCATGCGTTTATTTCGGCAGCCACAGCTGGGTGACTGGGAAAGTGTTATTCAACAGGTTGCTGAAGCATTAAAAAAGGTCAAGGAATGCAAGTTGGAGTCCCCAATCTTTAGATAGATTTGGATTTGGGCGTTCCAAAACGATGATCAAAGCCCTTTGCTTGATGATTAGAAAATGGGATATCAGGAGAAACAAAGAAAAACCTTGACAATATTTATATCTATTTGTATAAAGGTTGAATTCTTGTTGCGGGGTGGAGCAGTTCGGTAGCTCGTCGGGCTCATAACCCGAAGGTCGGCGGTTCAAATCCGCCCCCCGCTACTTTCCACATTAATCATGCCTTTTATCTGATCTTAACGTTCGATTGTGCCCATTGAGCAAAAAACACAAATAAAATTATTGAAAATAAAGCAACGCCAAAGGCCTCATTCAGAGCATCAGGCGCATAAACAAATTTTATATTTTTGATACCTGCCGGTATAAAAACTCCCCGAAAAATACCATTTACCGGATAGATGGATTGCTGTTTACCATTGATCCAGGCTTGCCATCCGGGATACCAGGGATCGTTTAGAATCAGCAAGCCTGATTCAGGCGTTTCAACAACAATGTCAGTTTGATTCCAATCATCCTGAATGTGAAGGACACGATTGCTCGTCTGTTTGTCTTTAGAAAGGGGAATGGTTTGTTTGTCAGATATTTCTATGATTGCCTGATGAGAGGGGTTGAATTCTTTTGATACGAGTAGCGCTATGGCCGATGTCCAATGATGAACACTTTTCCAATTTGAAACAAAAAATGACCGCGGAAGTGCTGTCGGTCTTTGAGTCAGATTAATTTTTTTAGGGGTTTGTTGGGTTAAAACCTCAACTAAAGGAGCGCCATGAATCACATACTCAATGCCCAAAATATCGGCCAATCGATTGAGCATATCTGATGGCACATTCTCCAGTAGTGCATGAATGTTTGTGACAGAAGCCAGACGCAGAGAACCGCCTCCCCAGGTTTTTCTTATGTGAAACGGTAACCAGGTATCACCAACCGATGCATTCATTGCCCAGTCAAATTTTTCAGGGTCATCCATTCCATATAACCATTGTTGTGCTGCACCGTAAGTGCTATGAATACGATTCTCTAAAGGTTTGTTTGTCAACCGATGAAGTGTTGTCTGAGGTGTATAGCGATACAGGTCATCATCACTAAAAGCAATCACTGTTTTTGAGACATGATAGAGATTGACAAACAGCAATCCAATCAAGCTCCAGGCAACAAGGCGTTGAATGCGTGGAAACTGCATGATAATAATTAAAATCAGGCTGAGACTCAGACATAAAATAAAAAAACCCATATCAGCAATGCGCTGATTTATTAAAAGATGATGGTCATCAAAACACGTTTTCCAGGCAGATAAAAAAGGGCTGTCACCCGTATTGATATACAAGACAAATGCAATGAAAAGAACACCAAACCAGATCCCGACCAAACCATATATCCACCGTGTTTGATGCTGATCAGACCGTTGATATGTATTGATAAGCCATTGAAATCCATATCCTGACAAAATAGAAAAACAAAAAACAGGCACACAAAGGGCATTTCCCGGCCATCGCAGGCGATCAAACAGCGGAACAACATGATAGAAAATCATATAGATTGGCGTGTAATGCCCCAAAGCAATCACACTACCGATGATACCCATCATCCAAAAAAACAGCGCCGGCCGAAAGAATTCTTTTTGAGCGGGTTGGCGTGCATATGAAGAACGTATGCCTGGCAATGAAAATGTTATTAACATGAGTGAAGGAATACCAACATAGCAAGCGCCCAGCCAATATTCAATCAATGACCAGTCCTTGCCCAACCAGTGATGAAAATATCCAGCCTCCCCCCAGAAAAAAGGTAAGAACAGACTGATCAAATGAAAAGGATGAACCGATCCAGATGTCAGACCTGGATCAATTTCCTGAGCACGAATGGAAAGGGGGAGCAATTCCCAGGTCAATATCAACTGGGGCAAGACAACGCCTAAAGAAAAAATACCGCAAATGCTTAAAATCAATAGTTGAATACTAAAAAATCGCAGATTTTTGTGTATCAGTCCGGGAATGAGCATATAGCTGCAAACAATCAATAATGTAAACAACAAGGGTTGCGGATTTCCAGCAAAAAACTGAATGACCAATGTCATGATAAGAATAGCAATATCTTTTATGATATATCCAAATATTTGGAACAGAGACCCCTGCAAGTGATGTTTAACATTTTCGGTGATTTTTATTGCCTGCAAAACAGCCAAAGGCATCCAGGTGAGGCATGTCAAGACACTATGAAATTCCAATTGAACCATCATATGCGTATTGAACATCCAGACGAGAGAAACAAATAGAGCAGGAATAAGGGACAGTGAAAGATGCCTGACCAGTCGATACATCAAAAGGCCTGAAACAAAAACATGAAAAACAATGGAAATTTTCATGGCCCACACGGCATCCATGAACAAAAAAATAGCATGAAAAGGATAAAACACCGCAGATTGCGGATTGGCCATAAACGGTTGCCCCATGTTTGAATAAGGATTCCACAAAGGCAGATGAAATGATAGCAGTGCATCTTTTGCAAATAATCGCCATGGAAAAAAATCACAAAACAAATCGCGTAATAAAAAGCTTTTTCCGGAAAAGAAAATTTCGTGAAAAAAAACCATGAGACACAAAAAAAGAATAATCGGTCCCCATAATACTTTACGCGCTGATATCACAGTGATCTCCATATTTTAATATGTTAGGTTTTTTTTACTTAAAAATTGCAATCAACATGTTCAGAATTAAGCAGTAATATAACCCTACCAACTTTAGTTTCCAGTATTCTTCATAAATGCTTAGCAGGAACATTGACAGAAATATCTGTATGATTACCGCTTAAATATTTTTTTCTTTCAGGTTCTGGAAATTTTTCAATGGCGTACCGAAGTGCAGTTCTCGGTATGTTGGGATAATGTTTATTTAAAAACGTTTTTTCTGTTTTTAGATCGCGTTTTCCAATTTCACGAAGCATCCATCCCACAGCTTTATGGATCAGATCATGAGTATCTGGAAGCAATATTTCTGAGAGTTTCAAGGCATCATGAAAATCATTTGTCTTAATAAAAAAAAAGGTTGCAATAATGGCAATCCGTCGCTCCCAAAGATCATCTGATTGCACAAGATCATAAAGCATACTTCGATCTTTGTCTGACAAATAATATCCAACAATTTGATGCGCAGAAGCATCCACCAAATCCCAATTATTGATATAGCGAGTATGATCAAGATACACCTGATAAATTTTTTCTCTGATGTCCGGGGCAGCCTTTTTAAACTGAAGAATTAAAACAAACAGAGCAAATTGTCTGTCTTCATGATACCGCGATTTCAAAAAATAAACCGCATCATCCAGGGAAATATGTTTATACGTTGTTGAAAGTTTTCGCAGTTCAGGTACGCGAACGCCTAAAAACAAGTCCCCTTCGCCATATTCGCCTTTACCGGTTTTAAAAAAATTTTGACAATGCGTCGCCCGTTGCACATCTTGATGCCGGCGAATCGCTGAATGTATTTCTTTACGCGTTGATGTCATCGTAATCTCCATATTGAAAACAATCATCCATTTTTTCTATATTAGCGACGGCCTTCATCCACCTTTTCCAGTAAAGCTCCAATCCTGATAAACACATTTTCTTCGTTGTAATTACGAACATCCGCATGATCCACATCAATCATAACAGTTGGGACATCCATTGATGTGGCTATCATTTTAGCCTGATCCATTTGCGTCAAAGAATAGGGCTTACAACTGCGATTACTGGCAAACACAACACCATCAATGCCTAAATCTTTTATGGCATCTTTCATGGCCCGAGTTCTAAGGGTTAACCCGCTCGGACATACGGTGCTGTTCATGCTTCTTGCGAGGCTACACAGAGGATCAGAATCATCATATTCGTAACGTTGAAAGGTTCCTTCCACTGCCCCGATACAGGATGTATATGTCGCGCCAACGATATTGGCATTCATGGATGCCATCCGCCTGGACATGTTTTTTAATTGATGCCAGGGTGCAATGTTGTCCCAAAAAAGGCGATACTTTTCTTCTGGAACCGGAAATATTTTTTTTTCAACCCTTTGTTGCGTGTCATGTGCGAGAAAAGCATAATGATCGGCAAGTTCTTTGGTCCCTCTCATGGTGAGAAAGGGTGCCATTTGGACAAAGGTATCAAATGCAGTAATGCCTGAAGGTCGATGGTTTGCGTGGGAAAGAAAATGCTTCCAGTGTTTCAAAGCTTCTCCGGTCCAGCGAACAGCTTCTTCAACCTTTTCCATATGAAACGTCTGACCAGACATTGTTTCAATCAATCGAATCATCTCCCAATACTGTTTAACAATATAGTTCAAATTTTTTTTTGATTGAGATGCATAGCAAAAGGGGACATCGATGATAAAATGAGGGATATTCAATTCTCGTTGGTAAACCTCAAACCATTTTACGAGTAGTGAACAATTGTTATTATTGGAGATCAAGAGATCGGGTTTTGGAAGACCACCCACTGGCGAATCTTTTCCCTGATCAAAAACACTTCCCATGTCAATGCGTGCATAAGAACACAAATCCATGGAATAACCGCGATTCTCAGCTTTTTCGCATTGTAAGGGGCCAACACCTTTCCCCGCATTCATCGCAGCATGGCTTTCTGGTATGGAATAAACAATCGTGTCAAAACCTGAAAAGATCTCTGCTGGAACCATGATCGCAATCCAAACCACAAAAGCACCATTTTGTGCTTTCTCGAAGTCTCCAAGGTAGCTTTTGATCATCAATTGTGTGAGTTCTTTTCCTGCGCTTGTTTTCTCATGTGTTTTCATAGGGGTGCCTTTATATTAATATTGATATTGCTTTCTCTTGTGTTGCTTTCAAGCATTTCAGAAAAAGCTTCAATTCGGGTTTTAAAAGGACCGATATTGTCAAAATCATCAATGGAAATATCCAGTGTCAAACAGGGAATTCCCTTTGACCGAAAGATCTTTTCAATGTATGGAAACTCAAAATATTCATGTTCACAAAATTTTTCTCCAACAAAAATAACAGCATCCACCTGACGATGATCCACATTAGCAAGCATTGTTTCAAGGCGCTTTTCTGACGTGTTCAAAAGGGTCGAACATGGAAAATGATTTTGATAAAAATCTGTGTAAAATATCAACGGGTCTTTCTGTGATTTTGGCGTGTAATCATACGATCGTTTCAATGCGGCAATATCATTCCCAACAATTGTAAAATCAGAGCTTTCAATAACATTGATCACTGATGATGGCGGAGGAAGGATGCCGGTCATCCATAAGCGTTTATTTTTTGTGTTGGCAGCGGGTAATGCTTTGTCAATGGCCTGTTTGAGATGATCGATCTGCTTTTCTACAGGCAACCAATGGTTAGCCATCAGAATTTCTGAAAAGGTCTGAAATGAAATCCTACCTTGAGCAACGATGGTTTCAAATTTTTTGGCAAGCACTCTCATTGTGCGGTAAAGATGGATACTGTTCATAAAGGTATCAGGATCAAACGTTTTTTTCAAAGCAGATTCAAGTTGATGTATAAGCGCTGACATTTCTTCTCTAAAAAAAGGAATGCTGTTTGTTTCATTGAACGGTATTGCAGGGATATGCATCTGGAAAAGATACATTGTGCGACCTGTTGTTTCGGCGGCAGACACAATGATTTCTGGAAGATTTCTCAATGTATCACAGGCATTGTACATAAAAAGTCCATCCACCAAACAAGCGTGTTCAGATAGCATAAACTCAGTCAAATGCCTGGCAACAGAACAGGCGTAATTCTGAACATGCTGATCAGAGAATGGCGTTGAATGAAAAATCTCGCGCAGCCCCCATAAGGTGACCGGTAAGCATCCCATCGCGTGGAATAGCTCCACTGGAGGATATAACGGTGAGCATGCGATTAATTTTTTGTTATTTTTAAAGTATTTTAATGCGTGTGGATTAACAATTTTATTCACACTATCAATCTCCTTTCCAGTTTGGCATCTTATCAAATAATAAGCGATTCATTTCAACAGTCAATTTGGATGCCAACTATCATTATTAGCAATATAAGTAAATGGTTTTTCCTTAATGAACGAGGGCGAACTTATGGATCATTGACTCACATTATCGGGTTGCTGTATGCGGTAGGCAACATATTTCAATTCAAAGGGTTTTTCGATAATGCCAAGGGCAACTTTATACGTTTTAGGGTCAATGGTGAGGCTTTTTTGAAATACGGGTTGAATGTCATACCCGGAGGATCGAAGCAGATGGAAGGTCAATCGTATCCATTGGTCATTTTCTGCTGAGATGATCAACACCTTGTCATGATCGTTCAATGCTGTTCGTACCTGCTTGAGTAAATCCTGTTGATATTGATAAGGATGCGGGTATTCATACGGTGGATGAAGGTATGACAGGTGAGGTCGTTTTTCATTGATTTGGTAAAAAACATACCATGCCTGAGAAAGAATGTTGTGATTGCCCATAAAAATTATTTTTCGATAACAAGCCACTTGATCCTCAAGGCCCTTTGCAACAAAAAATTCATGATCTGGAACATTTCTTTTGGGAAAAATATCATTGGCACCATTGATCATAAAGAGACTTGCAATCACAATCCAAAGGACTCCTTTTCCTGTTGGCCGTAAGAGACAAGGTCGATACACATGCATCATAAACAGGATCAGCGGAAAAAGGCAAAGACACCAGTTATCATTAACTGCTGGAACATGAATAATGGTGGTCAACACAATAAAATAAGTGCCAAACCAGAGCAAGCAAAGGCTGAGAATCCTTTCTTTTTGCGGATTGACCAGGTATCGGACAATATGAATTCCCATCCAGCATCCACAAACGATCCGACACAGATGAACCATAAAACCATTACCACAAATCATGGCATTTAAAAGATGTTTACAGCCAACAAAGATAGAGAACATCATTTCAACAGGCATCAAATAATCAGGGATTTGCCAGATACCCCATATTTTTGAATGAATAAATAACAATGTACTGAGTTCAAAGAGGTTCTGGATGGATGTCATCATAAAATAGGGTAAAATATACGCTGCAATAAAAAATGAACAGGATATCCCCCCCAGTATACTTAAATATTTCAGACGTAACGTCCAGCTATCACTTCGTTTCAATATATCAATGGCAATCACGACACCAAAAAGGGAGCCATATAAATGAAAACACACCGCAATGCCCAAAAAAATACACATAAGTAAAAATGGTTTGGTGGTTTGTGTTTTATTATAATCCTCCACATGCAACAAAGCATATAAACTTAGAGATAAAAATGAAAATGCGCCAATGTAAACCTCGCCAGAAAGACTTTGATACCAATAAACATCCAGGCATGAAACCAGTAAAACCCCCTGGCAAGCGAGAACCGTGTTTTTCAATACTTTTTTTAAAATGAGATAAATGCTCAATAATCCAAGCATGCCTGACAGAATGTTAAGCATTTGGGAACAGGTGAGCGGGTTGATATCTGGCAAGAAGATATGGATCACATAGACCATAAAATACAGCAATGGATGCTGGGTATAATAAATACATAACAGGTTGTTATAAGGCAATGATAGATTTCGTCCAGGAGGCGCCATATCAGAAACAGGAATCAATTGATCAAGACTACCAGCATAAAAATAGGACTCCCAGGTATGGACGTCTATGCAATATCCCAAATATATAAATAAAACGAATAGCAAGGTACAGAATGGAAATACGATATCCTGTTTTAAGGTCAGCGTGCTGAATTGATGACGATATACGATATTTTTGAACAATGATGAAGGGATGCAGATAAAGGACTTGAAATAATCAGGAGAGACATTGTCAGTAACACATTCATATGAAACAGATTTGTCTTTATGAAGGTTCAATTTATTTCCGTCTGACCATCACTTTCCGCACGCGTTTTTTTCGTTTTTTCTTCTTTTTAGGCCTGTCATCTGTCACCTGATCATCAGAAACCTTTTTCTGTTCGACGGTTGAAAAATAGTCATCATCCACATCAGAAATATCAACTTGAAATCCACAGTCCGAATTCGGACATTGATAAACAGGTTCATCGTTAACGTCTATTTCAATGAGAAAAGGATTGTTACAGTCAGGACATTTTTGCGCGAAGGGTTTGTCCCAACTGATAAATTTACACTCATCATTATTGCAAGAATAATATATTTTTTCTGATGAAGTTTCCATCTCGACAATCGATTCTTGAAGACACAGTGGGCAAACTGCAAGTTTGTTTTGTTGGCGTAACCCTCGCTTTGTTTTTAACGTTTCATGCATTGCAGCAATTTGGTTCTTTATTTCTTCATCTTCGTCATCTTCGTCATCTTCGTCATCTTCGTCATCAACATCATCATTGTCACTATCGTCATCATCTTCTGATTCATCCTGGTCTGTCTCATCATCATCGCTTTCGTCATCATCATCATCATCGTTTTCCGGAGTATCTGAGTCGTCTTCTGCAACAGGTTCATCTTCTGAAACCGTTTCTGACTGTGGCTGAAAGGATTGAAACAGTTGGTCTGCATAAGATTGTGCATGTGAATCAATACCGCTGGAATCATCATCATCATCATCATTGTCATTGTCTTGAGCATCCATCATTTCATTATCAATAGAATCCATAATATTCAGTTCAGGTCTTTTTTTCGAAGGTTCTTTTTTATCTTTATCATCAGAACCAAGAAACATATCAGCATAGTCTTGTGGATTGGCAATATCAGAAACAACCTCATCAGGGTCAATGCTATAAGCTTTTTCTACATCTTGATTAACATATGCTCCTAATTCATCAACAACAATCTTTGAAGCTTTTTCTTCCACAGATTGAGTTGTGTTATTCTCAATATCATTGGCTGTCTGTTGAGAGCGGTCTTCTTGTTTTGCCAGAGCTGCTGCTTTTGTTTTTTTGAGACGGCTCAAAGATGAAAGTCGTTTTGATTTGGAAAGCATCGATGCAAGAGAAGGTTTAGGTGGCCCCTTTGCGGAATCTGCTTTAGCTTTGGATTTTGATTTACCTTTTGATTTATACTTTGAAACCCCCTGGATTTGTAATGTTCTATCAATCTGCGCCACAGCAAGATCAACTGTTTTTCTGCCTGAAAGCACTTCATCCATAATTTGATTGAAATATACAATGAGAGTCAAACCGGGCATTTTAGGAAAGATTTCATTAATATGGTTGTTGAGTTTGTTTGCAACCTCCAAAACCTTGAATTCCTGTTTGTCTGTAAATTCAAAATATCTTTTTTGATCCATCAATTGAAGCATTCGCTGGATTTCACGATCCTGTGTTAATCCCAGTTCAGAAAGATCTTTCAGCAAGCTGTTTTCATCATATCGTTTTTCTGAAAGATTTTGGGCGATTTCATTTTCTCTTTCCACTAACAAAACAGTTGTTGTCAACGTCAGTAGGTCAAGAGATAGAAAAACATTGCTTAATTCATGTGTTACTCCGGAAAGACGCCGAACATGTTTCCGTAATACTTGCTCGACTTCCTTTCGAATCTGAATTTCCAAATTGCTAACAATTGATGCCATAATTCAGTCCCTTTTTATTTGCCTTTATTTTGAGATCGTTGACGGATCTTTATTAAGGGTTGTGATTGTATCTTTCCAGGGGGGGGTAAATTTGCTACTGTTTTTTTACCCGCCTGGGATACAGTTGAATTTTTCACAGCTTTTACCCCAGGTGAAACAGCCCGTTTGTCAGCAGATCCCCCTTTTTTTTGAGCTTTATTTTTGGATGATTTTTTTATAAGAGAAACGCCTTGAATTTGCAACGTTTTATTTATTTGTGCAATTGCAAGGTCAAGTGTTTTTCGTTTGGACAGAACTTCTTCGCCAATCTGATTGAAATATGCCACTAAATTCAAACCCGGCATATTGGGAAAAATGGTATCAAAAAACATAGCCAGCTTGAAAGCGAGTTCAGTAGCAGCCAAGCCCTCTTTTGTGTCAATGATATATTTTTTTTGAAGGAGTACCTGAAGGCTTAATCGTACTCTTTTTATATCATCCAATCCCAATTCTGCCAGCGCATATAACAAAGAATCTTCAGTATACCGTTGCGGGTTTTCTTCTTTATTTAAATGGAGATCCTTTTCTCTTTCTACGATAAGAACTGTGCAGGAAAGTGTCAATAAATCCAAAGACATAAGGATATTGCTAAAGGCATGAGATAAACCTGCAAGTCGTCGAACATGCTTTCTCAGGGATTCTTCAAATTTTTTTCGAACCTCAATGGCTATTTGGCTTCGCTGATAATTGTCATCCATATTATATCCTATCTACTTATAAACGTCGGCTATTTTTTACAAAAAGCATCCATTATAGAAAAAATGCTTAACTTCAGTCGATCAAATGAAACGATCTTTGTCAAAGGCTTGAATCTGACTGATAATATGCGTTATTTTATCTTTTGGACTGGCATCGGCTGGTATCAATAAAGAAATATCAACATCTTCAAGTGCAGCTGTCCAATCAGATCGACCAGAACCAGAGGATGATTTATCTCTTTTTTCTTTTTCAGTCTCCGCCTCAGCTTCAGCTTCAGCTTCAGCTTCAGCAGTAATAGTATTAAGCAGTTCATTGCTGTCTTGAGGAAAATCTTCAGCATCGACATCATCATCTGTATCGTCAGGTAATTCAGGTGCTGCAGGGTCTGCATCCAATAAAGCATCTTCAGATGTTATTGCAAAATCATCAATGTCTGCTTCAACAAGGCCGTCTTCGGTATCATCCACAGGCATGGTCTCAATAATATCATCAGATTCGTTTTCATCGAAAATCTCCTCAGCAGGCATCGCCTCATCAATTTCATCAATTTCGTCTATTTCGTCTGTCTCATCTTGATCTTGAGTATCGATTTCTTCAAAATCATCTTCGATCGTTTCATCAGAGATTTCTTCCTCAAGGGTATCTTCTTCAGCAATATTTTCGTCTATGTCGTATGTCTCATCTTTAGTATCAATTTCTGCAACATCACCATTGATCATTTCATCAGAAGTTTCTTCTTCAATGACATCCTCAGCGATCTCGTCAACAGGTTCTTCCTCAATAACGTCATCTGCTATTTCATCGGCAGGATCTTCCTCAATGACATCCTCGGCGATTTCGTCAGCAGGTTCTTCTTCAATGACATCCTCGGCGATTTCGTCAGCAGGCTCTTCCTCAATGACGTCGTCTGCGATTTCATCGGCAGGTTCTTCTTCAATGACATCCTCGGCGATTTCGTCAGCAGGCTCTTCCTCAATAACGTCGTCTGCGATTTCATCGGCAGGTTCTTCTTCAATGACATCCTCGGTTATTTCATCAGCAGGCTCTTCTTCAATAGCGTCGTCTGCGATTTCATCGGCAGGTTCTTCTTCAATGACATCCTCGGTTATTTCATCAGCAGGCTCTTCTTCAATAACGTCGTCTGCGATTTCATCGGCAGGTTCTTCTTCAATGACATCCTCGGTTATTTCATCAGCAGGCTCTTCTTCAATAACGTCGTCTGCGATTTCATCGGTAGGTTCTTCTTCAATGACATCCTCAGCGATTTCGTCAGCAGGCTCTTCTTCAATAACGTCGTCTGCGATTTCATCGGTAGGTTCTTCTTCAATGACATCCTCGGCGATTTCGTCAGCAGGCGCTGCTT
>PEAL01000506.1 GCA_002753725.1 Deltaproteobacteria bacterium | reverse complement strand
TCTTTCACTTTTTAAACAATGTAAATGATCATGCAGGATCATTAAAAAAATTATTGGTAGAAAAATTTCAGATTGTCAGGGCATAAATCATGCCATGACAAACCAAAATACAATGATCATAGATATAGATATCATTCCTGTAAGCATAATGAATTTAATCATTGACATCTTTAAGTATATATTTCATAAATCAGAGGAGGAAATAATACAAAACTGAAGAAGTTCTTTCTCGATATAAACCTGAGGATCTATTAACAAATCTTGACAAGATAACGTTAAAACAATTAAAAGAGCATTTAAATACGATTGAATTGCATTGATTTTTTATGGATTTAAGAAAGAGACATCATGAAACAATATCAAATAGATCAAATTCGAGTGGAAGATTATCCCAAAATCAAAGAACATATGGATACAAATTATGGCCCGGCAGACTTAAGCAATATCTATTGGATTTCTTTGCCGGAACATTTGTACGATGATGTTCAATCGAAACATCCCTTGTGTCATCCTTTATATTTTGTCATCGAATTACAAGAGTCATGCTTGACATGCGAATTATTAGTTCGAACCCGTAACCGCGTTCGCTGTGATTGCATCAAATATGCACATGGAGAACAACGCAATTATTTGATTTCATTTACGGATAATATATTTGAACAATCTGGCGTAATAACTTAAACTTTAATATAAATTTTCAGGAAAACCAATGGATGCTAATCCTTTAAAAATAATTCCCCTGGGCGGTCTGGGAGAAATTGGATTGAACATGATGGTGATGGAATATAATGAAACCATCATTATCATTGATACAGGATTAATGTTTCCTGAAGATTATATGTTGGGGATCGATATTGTTATCCCCGATTTTTCTTATATCAAAGAAAAGGCTAAAAAGGTTGCCGGAATTATATTGACACACGGGCATGAAGATCATATTGGGGCGCTTCCTTATGTTCTCAAAGATATCCCTGCACCTATTTATGGAACCTCCTTTACGTTGGGTCTGGTTCGGCACAAACTGGAAGAACACGACTTGATGCGGCATGCCAAATTTCACGAGATTATTCCCAATCAAAAACAGACCATTGGTCCTTTTATTTTAGATTTTCTCAGGGTCAGCCATAGTGTTGTCGATGGTGTAGGGCTGGCCATTCAAACCCCTGTTGGACTGATTATCCATACCGGCGATTTTAAGTTGACACCAACGACACTTGAAGGAGGTTTTACAGATATCAGCGCCTTTGCCCTTTATGGAGAAAAAGGGGTATTGGCCTTGATGTCGGATTCCACTAATGTTGAAAAAGATGGCTATACCATACCTGAAAAACAAATCAGTGAACGCCTCGAAGATATTATCACGCATAGTAATGGCCGTGTCATTGTTGCTGTGTTTGCATCCAATATTGGTCGAATTCAGCAAGTGGTAGAAATTGCAAAAAGACGCGGCAGTAAAATCGTTATCAATGGCAAAAGTATGGAAATTGGCGTTGGATTGGCGCAAGATTTGGGGTACATGAACATCCCTGAAACCATGCAAATATCTGTCAATGAAATCAATGAATATCCAGACCATGAAGTGATCATTATTACCACCGGTAGCCAGGGAGAACCCATGTCTGCTCTGGCGCGCATTGCGTCAGGTATGCACAAACATATTCATATCAAACAAGATGACCGTGTGATTTTATCCTCAAAATTTATTCCTGGAAACGAACGTGCCATTGCCAAAATTATCAACAATCTTTACAAACGCGGTGCGGATGTCATTTACGAAAAAATATCCGATATTCATGTGTCCGGTCATGCATTTAAAGAAGAACTTAAAATGATGATTCAACTCACCCGGCCGCACTATTTTATCCCGATTCATGGTGAATATCGACATTTAACCCATCATGCACGCCTGGCAGAAAGCTCCGGCATCTCCAGAAACAATATTCTTTTGGCTGAAAATGGGAATGTTATTGAATTTGTAAATAATCATGGCAGTATTACCGAAAAAATCGATACTGGACGTGTCCTGGTTGATGGCAAAGGTGTTGGTGACGTTGGAAAAAGTATTTTAAGAGAACGAAAAGCATTGTCCATTGACGGTTTTGTTGTGGTGACCATTATTTTTGATGAAGAAACAGGCGTAGTGGTTTATGGCCCGGAAATTGATTCACGCGGCTTTTTGTTTCATTCTGAAAAAGGACATCTTCTTGAAGATGCCAAATGTGTGATTTTAGATGCCATTGAAGAAGCTCCTCATGAAATGCCCGACCGGGTGGCACATATTCGAGAAGAAGTCAAACGTAACCTTCGTCAGCATTTTAAATTTGTGATTAAACGCCGGCCATTGATTATTCCGTTGATTCTTGAAGTCTAATCATTTCATTAAGGAATACTCGAAAAATAAGTTCCCCATTTTAGATTGGAGTCCCAAAGCTTTAGCTTTGGGAGTTAGCTTTGGGAGTTACAGAAAAACAACGCATTGAAAATCTAAGGAACTCCCAAAGCTAAAGCTTTGGGACTCCAATATTCATCGGTCTATAAGAATAACATGTCAAAAGGATTAACAGAAAAATAAAACCAACGTCAATCCACCAACACCGATACAATAGGGTGAAAAATAAAATAATTTTCCCTGATCAACCACGCGCAATAATATTTTTAAGGCAATAAATCCAACAGCAAAAGATACCAGTGATGCTGCAAAAATCATTGGGTATGAAAAAACGGGGTCACACGCAGGCTTGCTCAGTTCTAAAACCAAAGCTCCCAATATGGATGGAATGGACAGTAAAAATGAAAATCGGCCAGCTAAAGACCGATCCATCTTGAGGAACAATGCGGCTGTTATGGTTGCGCCGGACCGGGATATTCCGGGGATAATGGCAAATCCCTGAATTAAACCAAGAAATAAGGCATCCCGAACCGTGATATCTTCAATGGATCGCCCACCAGAGGGAACAATACGCGTTAAGCCTAAAAAAATGCCGGTAATGATAAGCATCATGCCAACAAGGGATATATCTCCAAACAGAATATCCACTTGTTTTCGAAAAAAAATTCCCATCAGTCCCGTTGGAATGGTCCCCACAATAATCAAAAACGCTGTTTTCAGTTGCTTGTTTTCCTGGATCAAAGCCATCAGTGACTGTTTTTTTTCTTTCAGCAACTGACCCGGTAGTTGAATGATCGCAAGGATCATGTCTCGTATGTCTGAGTAGAAAATTAGAATAACTGCCATTAATGTTCCCACATGCAAGCATATATCAAATAAAATGGCAGGTTCTTGAATACCTGTCAATTTTTGAAGCAAAACAAGGTGTCCAGAACTACTGACCGGTAAAAACTCAGTCAGTCCCTGAACCACACCTAACAGTAAGGGGATAATTGTTTCATGCATGAATCATTGACCTTTTCTATATTTATTGACCATTACCTGAGCGGTCAATAAAGGTTCTAATGAGTGATTTTATAATTTCTTTCTTTTTCATAAGGAAATTGTTTCATAAAACATTCTTTATTTCAAGGAAAGTTTTTGAATATATTAATTTCAAATATATCGAATTTGGGAATACGCGCGGGCGGTTTTTTTTTTATTTAATAAGGGCGG
>PEAL01000505.1 GCA_002753725.1 Deltaproteobacteria bacterium | reverse complement strand
TTTTTAAACTTTTGAAAGGCCCAGAATAAAGAAAAGGCTTCCGGATAAAAAGTATTTGTTAATACACCCGTCATGTATATCTACTATTGTATGATAAAATCCGTTATATAAATCGCCTTGATCAATCCAGTTTTTAATATCCGGTTGATATGGGCAATCAACTCATGTTTCAATGCGATTTTGCCTTCATTAGAGAAAAGATCGTTGTATGATTTGCTGGTTAAAACAAATAATATGGTATCTCTCACTTTTGGGATGAGCATTTCCAATTCTTTTTTGACAATATTTTGCGAAACTTCGATGGCAATGGATGTTTTCAAATAACGCTTCATGCCATTGCCTTTGAGATTCACAATAAATGGCTCCAACTTCAAAAAAACATCCTGGATGGCATTTTGAGCTGCAGCAGCTGCCGCAGCCGCCTCGTCTTCCGGTGTTGCTGCTGCTTCTTCATCGGCAGCCCAAACGCTTTGAGAATAGAAAGGCAAAACATGATCCATTGCCCATACAGAACACACGGCCAAGATCAATATGACACAAAACCGAATGACACCCGGATGATGATGTCGTTCATTTAAAGTAAGGGAAGACAATTGTGTTGTCATGCTGTTCTCCTTTTATCGATGACAATGCTTTATGGATTTGATGATGAAAAATAAATGATTACCTAAAATATCATAAATGGATGGGTTACGCAAGACATCAAAATAAAGATATTTCATTTGTGTGGAGATTATATAAAAATATTCCGATGCGTTAATAAATCCATTAATTGAGCCACACATACTGCTATTTTTTGATTTGCGGTATCAAGGACAAGATCTGGAGACGCTGGTGGTTCATACGGTGATGAAATACCTGTAAAATCCTTGATCTTTCCCTCTCGGGCTTTTTGATAGATCCCTTTGACATCGCGCTGTTCACAAATATCAATGGAACAGTTACAATAGATCTCAATATAATTTTCTGGGCCCAGCCGTTTTTTTATCTTGTCTCGATCTTCTTGAAATGGCGCAATAAAGGCTGCCAACGCAATTATTCCGCCATCAAGAAACAGTTTGACCATTTCTGTAATGCGGCGAATATTTTCTTTGCGGTCATCATTTGAAAAACCGAGGTCCCCGCAAAGTCCGTGACGGACATTATCGCCATCAAAAACAAATGTCCGGCACCCCATATCAAAAAGTTTTTTTTCAAGGGCATGAGCCAGGGTTGATTTACCAGACCCTGAAAGGCCTGTAAACCAGATATTGACACTCTTATGCCCATTGAGTTTGTTACGAGCATGACGATCCACCAGAGCGCGATGCCATGTAATATTTTTATTTATTGTGCTTGTATTCATAAATTTCTTCTTACTGGTGAGATTCA
This sequence comes from Deltaproteobacteria bacterium, assembly GCA_002753725.1. GTDB lineage: Bacteria > Desulfobacterota > Desulfobacteria > Desulfobacterales > Magnetomoraceae > Magnetomorum. Next base: position 2,240 of record PEAL01000505.1, on the reverse strand, counting down.
GGATAGATTCCTTTTTGTTTTGCAATCCGCAACCGGGCTTCATTTAAATCTCTTGCACCCGATGCCCTGTGCAATATTTCACGTGTGTAGGCATCACATAAGGGCGTTTGAACGCCTGCGGCCTTGTTTTCAATCAAACAGCGGATACCATCACGCTGCATACAAAAGGTATTTTGATTGACACTTTCAATCGCCAAATACGCCAGCTCTTTGGCTTTTTCATCCGGAGATATTTGAGGATTGTTTACCATGTCAATATTGGGTTTAAAAGCAGTATATAAAACTTTTTTCACATTTTGAAAATCATTAAGAGATTTAATTTCAAGGCTCATATTTTCATGCTTATCTTTATCAGAATAGACAATTGCAGGTTCATCAACAAAATTGATTGCACGGCGATATAAAAAATCTCTGGCCATTTCTTCAGTAACATCCTGTTTTAATATAATAATTTGGGCGTTAACATGCGTGCCGTTTTGCTCAACAGGAACCAGAACCGGTGCATTGAATCTGATCTTACTTTTTCTGGCATACTCGACTTTAAAAGGTGTTATTGTGGGTATGATTTTTTGGATATGCTGTTTAATTTCTTTGCCAGGGTCGCAAAGGATAGAACCATAGACAAGAATGCCAATGGCATGTTTATCTATGGAATGCGGTAATGCTAAATTTAAGATAACGCCCAGTATTCCCGCAAATCCAATACCGTTTATGGAAAGATTCCCAATGGATAAGGAAAGGCCACTGATTCCCACAGCCATTATCAATGCCACAATGACTAAATTTCTGATAGCCATTAATTCTTGCCCAACAGTCATCAAATGATGCATCCCTATCACTATAATAGCACCAAACAAAAGCAACATGATTCCGCCCATCACCGGGACGGGTATGGTTTGCAACACTGCACCCACTTTTCCAACAAATGCCAGTAAGATTGCAGCAATGGCAGCCCATGTCATTATTCCGGGATTATACAGACGTGTGAGAGCCACAGCACCAGAGACCTCAGAGCATGTTGTATTGGGAGGCCCGCCTAAAAAGGATGCCACACCCGTGGCGATACCATCACCCATCAAGGTGCGATGAATGCCCGGTTTTTGGAGATAATTTTTTCCGGTAATGGATCCAATGGCAAAAATGTCAGCAAAATGTTTAACCATCAGTGCAATGGCAGCCGGAACGATAAAAAGGATCGCTTCCAGATTCCATTCTGGAAAAATGAAGTTGGGAATGGCAAGCCATTTTGCACTGGATACGCTGGAAAAATCAACGATACCCAAAAAAAGAGACACGGTGTATCCCACAACAATTCCACACACAATTGGAATGATCCGGAACAAACCTTTGCCGGTAATTGATATCAACAGGATGACTGTTAAAGAGGCAAGAGAAACGAAAAGAGCAATATCACTAGAAATGAGCTGAACAGCGCCATTGCCTGTTTTTCCCATTGCCATATTGCCTGCGACAGGGGTTAAAATCAGACCGATAATCATAATTATAGGCCCTGTAACCACTGGTGGAAACAGTCTTTCAATGACTTGAATCCCGAGAAGCTGAACAATCAAACCAAACACAATATACAGACATCCGGTAGCAGCCAGACCGCAAAGGGTTCCAGGTATTCCCCAGGTATGGACACCATAGATGATCGGCGTAATAAATACAACAGACGCCCCCAGGAAAACAGGCACCTGACCTCGGGTGATCAATTGAAAAAGTAACGTTCCCAGTCCAGCAGTGAACAATGTGACATTGGGATCAAAGCCTGTCAACAAAGGGACCAGAACCAACGTTCCAAATGCAACAAATAACATTTGAACACCCGGTAATATATCAGACAATTGAAAAGAATAATCTGCAAACATTTGTTTTTTCATTATGTTCTCTATAAGGGGGTACTAAATTCTAAAAAGAAATTATATAGCGATAAAGTTATTTTTCTGCAAGTACAAAATTTAATTCAATATATATAGCGTGTCTTTTAAAGTCAACGGTTCATCTCAGGATAAGCGGTATATCGCTCAATATACTATTTACAGGACGCATTCCCGGGCGCATTCCCAAAAAGTCGGACTTTTGATTTGAACAAAAACCAATAATAAACCTATGTCCGAGAACGTGTAGGGGCAGGCCCCTGTGCCTGCCCTCAAACAAAAACCGAAATCAAACCTATGAACGAATACAAATCATTCAGCCTTGGACATAGGTTCGTTTTCGATTATTGTTCAAGGGCA
>PEAL01000504.1 GCA_002753725.1 Deltaproteobacteria bacterium | reverse complement strand
AAGATCAACTAAAGATTTTTCTGACAACTAAAATCGAACCATCCCTGTTATCAAAATACTATTTAAACACTGTAAATTATCAACGACAAATTTATTAAGGAGAGAGATTGGCATTATGTTTGATCAAATAAAAAAACGAGATGGGCGGGTGGAACCGTTTGACTCAAAAAAAATAACATTCGCCATTGAAAAAGCGGGTAGTGCGACCAGTGAATTTGATCACCGTGAAGCTCAAAAGCTGACATTACGGGTGCTGACACTGGCACAGCAGCTTCGATTGGGCGCTGTTCCAGAGGTGGAAGAATTTCAGGATATTGTTGAGCGTGTTTTACTGGATTCGCCTTTTTATAAAACAGCAAAAGCGTATATTTTATATCGTGAACAACACGCACAAATTAGAAACATCACTACAAAAGCCAGCATTGATTTGGTTGAACATTATCTGGAAAAATTGGATTGGAAAGTAAAAGAAAATAGTAATATGTGCTACTCGCTTCAAGGGTTGAATAATTATATTTCATCAGATGTCACATCAGAATATTGGTTAAACCAAATTTATCCGCCTGAAATACGCAGAGCTCATAAAAAGGGTGATATTCATATTCATGATTTAAGTTTATTATCTGTGTATTGTGTTGGATGGGACTTGAAAGATTTATTGATTGAAGGTTTTAAAGGTGTTGTCGGCAAAGTAGAGAGCAAACCGCCCAAGCATTTTCGCACAGCATTGGGTCAAATGGTCAACTTTTTTTATACACTTCAGGGTGAAGCTGCTGGCGCTCAGGCCATTTCTAATTTTGATACCCTGTTGGCTCCCTTTGTCCGGTCAGATGGTCTGGATTATGACGAAGTGAAACAGGCGATTCAGGAATTTGTATTTAACATCAATATTCCTACGCGCGTTGGATTTCAAACACCATTTACCAATATTACAATGGATCTGGACGTGCCTGCCACACTGAAAGATCACCCGGTCATTATTGGCGGGAAATATCAATCAGACGTGTATGGTGATTTTCAAATTGAAATGGACATGATCAACAGAGCTTTTGCAGAGGTCATGATGGAAGGCGATGCCCGTGGGCGTGTGTTTACCTTTCCTATTCCAACATATAATATTACATCGGATTTTGATTGGGACAATCCCAGCTTGGACAGTGTGTTTAAAATGACCGGAAAATATGGCATTCCTTATTTTTCAAATTTTGTAAATTCCGACATGTCACCCGAAGATGCCCGATCCATGTGCTGTCGTCTTCGCCTGGATAACCGTGTTCTCAGAAAAAGGGGCGGGGGGTTGTTTGGCGCCAATCCCTTAACTGGTTCTATTGGTGTGGTGACAATCAATTTGCCGAGAGTGGGTTATCAGTCAAAAAATGAGGCGGAATTTTTTAATCGTATTGAGACGTTGATCAACATTTGTCAGAAAAGTTTGCAAATTAAGCGAAAAGTTTTAGAACGATTTACAGACAATAATTTATATCCATATTCCAGATTTTATTTACGCAATATTAAAGAACAATCAGGACAATATTGGAAAAATCATTTTTCTACCATTGGCATCATCGGTATGAATGAAGCCTGTATCAATTTCATGGGTGAAAATATTGGAACCTCGACCGGCCAGGAATTCTCAATCAAGGTTATGGATTTTTTCCGCGATAAGTTAACCGATATTCAGGATGAAACCGGTGAAATGTATAATCTCGAGGCAACGCCAGCAGAAGGCACAACGTACAGTCTGGCATTGTTAGATAAAAAGCGGTTTCCAGGAATTGTTTGCGCCAATGAAAAAGACTATCAAGAAGGCGCCGATCCCTTTTATACCAACTCAACACAATTACCGGTCAATTATACCGATGATTTGTATGAAACGCTTGAGCTTCAAGAAGAATTACAAACACGGTATACAGGCGGGACTGTCCTTCATCTCTTTTTAGGCGAGCAAGTGGAAGATATTGAGGCCACCAAGACCTTGATCAGAAAAATTGCAGGAAATTTTAAACTACCCTATTTTACATTATCACCCACGTTTAGTATTTGCCCCTCTCATGGGTATATCAAAGGCAATGAATCACTTTGTCCGACATGCAAGCAGGAAACAGAAGTCTATTCAAGAGTGGTCGGATATTTACGACCCGTCAAGCAATGGAACAATGGCAAACAGGCAGAATTTGGCATTCGGAAAACATATAATATTGCTGCCTGAATATGAACCAACCGATCAGACCGTTGGAAACGCATTCCATAAATACGTTTCCAACGGCCCTCATTTATCTCAGGATACTTTATTGTCCTCCATCAATTTGGATGCGTCCACTTTTGACCCTTCTATTCTATATCTATAATGTCGATAACAATAATTTATTGATTTGGGAATATTACAAATATATGGAAAGAATAGTATAGGCAATAAATATAAAATAATTTTAATGAAAGGGGGATTGCTATGAAAACTGAAAAAGAAATCGCTATTGCCAATCCAATATATGATGTTGTCTTCAAATATTTAATGGAAGACACTGAAATTGCAAAACTTATTTTATCTACGATTATTGATGAAGAAATCGAAAGCCTTGATTTTTTACCCCAAGAAAACATACTAATGCCCTGTCTCATAAGTTTCTCCCTGAAACCCAGCATTTTAAAACACCCTCATATATGATATAATTAATCCACTTTATATTTATTTTTACAGATAAAAACCTTTACATTGAGTAATGTTTGTATTATTAAGATTATAAAGTGGATTAACTATTAACTTTTTGGAGGTATAATGAATTACGAGATTTTATCTTTTTCAAAAAAGTTTTCAGATCAAAGGATTGCTCAAGCGGAAGCTATACTGGGCAAAAAGACTGTTAAAAAAATTCTAACTTATGCTCTCTTCTTGCTTGGTGTCAAGCGCAGTACTATTGCATTATTTTTAGATACCCCATCGGGGAGCGTAAGATCTTTGGTGTTAGCTATTAACAATAGAGGACTTTTAAGTTTTGAAGATCAACGAATTAAAACATCTACATTTAAACCTCCACTTCCTGAAAAAATAGAACCGACAATTGAGTTGGATAAATCGTTTCTACAGGTGAATTTCAATGTTGCCAATATTTTTCTTCGAATCCCCAATTCAAATACATTTCAAAAAAGAGTTGTACTCCTGTCCATGTCTAATAGCGGACTTCTTAAGCGTAATGAAGTTGCCAATGCGTTGGGGTTATCTCTTGACCGCACAAAAAAATTGGCGAAAAATTTGGAACAAGAAGATATTAAAAGCATTATTGATCAACGAAAAGGTCAAACACAAGACTACCGTTTTACACCTGAAATTAAAGGGCAATTAATAAAACAGTTTGTCATTGAGGCGGTATCGCAACATCCTACAGGGGCTTCTGCTGTTCTTTTATCCAACATTTCAATTTTTAGAATTGCTGAACTTACAGGATCTACGGTTATTAATATAGGTGATCCTTTAGAAAAGATTTCATCACTTGCGTATATAACTTGTACAGTATCACCTTCTGTAAGAGATACTGTATTTGGTAATGATGAACCAATTTCATTTAATATTTGACTTATATATCCTTGTGACTGATTGCCTGTTTCAAAACGTTCTA
>PEAL01000503.1 GCA_002753725.1 Deltaproteobacteria bacterium | reverse complement strand
ATATTTTGGCAAACCTTCTCTATATGAAAGACCTATGTAGTCTGCAATCTGTGCAGTAAAAACACTGTATGTCGCACCACTATCGACATACGCTTCAACGGGAAACCATTTATTGCTGAATTCAATAGCTATTGTAATAATGGGCATTTTTAAATATTTTGATTTTTTGTATTGATACATTACAGTAGACATTCTAGTTCCTCATTAATTGGAATATACACAACCAGTGGTATAGAGTCAGGGACATTTTTTTGGGCAACTTGATGAGCCCTTTTTTCAGTTTCCTCAACAGCAACTATTTTTTCATTGACGACCGCAATTGTTTTCCCAGGATATTTATCAACCAGCTCTTCAAAATGCTCGGTATACCATCTATCCATCTTTTCTAACTCTAAATAATTTTCTTGTATATCCATATAGTTATCCCTTTCATTTTTTCAAGCATGTATATGTATAGATAAACTTATTCATTATATTGGATAATGAATAATTACGAACAACACCACTTAAGTAAGCGATCATAAGTTTTCGGGTAGAAAAAAGCACAAAGGCATGGTGTTAAAAAACTCATTCGCCTGGCAAAGTTCGTCCGCCTGGAGTTGAAACTCCAGGCTATTCCTGTGTCGTCCCTTATGGGACTTAAAGTGTCTCATTATTAAACCAGAAGCTGAAAAAGATATGTCTAAAACTTTTGACCAGAAGCTGAAAAAGATATGTCTAAAACTTTTGAATGGTATGAAAAGAAAAGAAAATACTTTTTTAATTCTTTCAGGAAAGAACAATCCTATGATCCCCAGACGAAAAGTACCTGTCCGTTCAAACGATGTTATTGAATGGATAAAAACACTTTATGTTCAAGCAGAAGATGATGTTACCCGCTTTGAACATGCTTTTAGAAATTACCTGGGCTGTAAGTTTGCACTCACAACAGCCAGTGGAAGAGATGCGCTGGAATTAGCGCTTAATGCCATGGATGTCAGGCCTGAACATGAGGTGATCATTCCGGCTTACACTTTGGGTGAACTTTTACCATTAATCAACGCAACAGTTGTACCTGTGGATATTGAAAAAGAGACGTTTAATATGGACATCAAGCTTATTGAACGAAAAATCACCCCCCGGACAAAGGTTATTCTTGCAACACATCTGTTGGGTGCGCCTTGTGATATTGTAAATATTTGTCAAATCGCTCAAAAGCACGGTATATGGGTTATTGAAGATTGTGCCCATGCTTTGGGAGCCAGCGTATCCGGTCAAAAAGTGGGTACGTTCGGACATGCGGCAATTTTTAGTTTAGAGGTAAACAAAGCCATTTCAACCTATGGCGGAGGTATTCTTGTGACAAACGACAACATGATTGCTGCATCAGTTTCCAATGCCATCTCTGGAAGAAGACGAATCAATTCTCCGGCACTTCGAAAAGCATTGTTTACATGGCTGGAAGAAATGGTCATTCGAAGTCCTTTATATGCTCCTTTGGCAAAAATTCTTTTTTCGGAAAAAATGTCAAAAAAGTTTGAACGCTTTTACAGAGGCGCTCATCATCAGGTTCGTACCGACAAGGTGGCATACAGTCATTATCAAGCGCGTATGGGATTAAAAAAACTGAAAGATTTAGATAAAAGAAATGAACGCCTCAATAACCGCTGGCATCAATTGGCAAAACGTCTGTCGCAACACTTGCTACCACAAAATCGTCATCGCATGGGGCATCCGGCATTTTATAACTTTGTCTGTTTGTATGATAAAGACATTTCAGCCTTTCGACGAAAGGTTTCACATCTGGGACTGGATGTCGGCATCGGCAGCGAGATTATGGATGATTGTGCGCGTTTACTGGGCGCAACCGATTGTCCTGTTGCGGCTTCTGTTTATAATCGAGCGTTGCTATTGCCACTCTATGAAGACATGACAGAACGGGATTTTGATCGATTACTTTCAATATTAGCAAAAGCATTATGAAACAAAATTTATCACCGTATCATCCTCGCCGTGTATTTTCCATATTTACCTTTGTGGTGACTGTTTTTTTGATCATCATGAAACGCAAGCATTTTTTGGGTTTTAAACCGTTACCGCCTGAGCGTTTCAAACAAACCATTGATCAACTGGGTGCGTGTTTTATCAAATTTGCGCAGGTGCTGGCAACGCGTGCAGATTTTTTTCCGGCTGAATATCTTGAGCAGCTCAAACAGCTCCATGATGAAGTTGCCCCCATGTCACCGAAAGATCTGGAACGTGTTTTCAATCAAGCTTTTTCTCAAAACAATCCCTTTTCACAATTTGATAAAAAGCCCATTGCCAGCGCATCCATCGGTCAGGTACATGTTGCCTATTTGAACAATCAGACCCGCGTTGCGGTCAAACTTAGACGTTTTGGCATCAAACGAAAGGTTCAAGCAGATATCCGAATCCTGAGGTTGTTGAACAAATGGCTTAAACCTTTGTTTTCGAGCTATACGAATAATTCCATTGAAACACTGATTATGGAATTTTCTGAAATGATTCTTTTTGAAATCAATCTGCGAAATGAGCTTGAAAATCTTCTTGAATTTTCAACTGTTTATGCAAAGGAATCCATTATTTTTCCCAAAGCGTATTCAGCATACAGCAGCGAGTCAGCACTGGTAATGAGCTTTGAAGAAGGGATTCGATTGAGTGATATTATCCGTTCGGCACAACCTGAAATGAATCCCATCAATTTTAATGACATCATGGAACAGCTGATTCGATTTTATATTGTTCAAATTCTGGCCAAAGGTGTTTTTCATGCGGACCCACATCCTGGAAATATGTTGATCAACAGTGAAGGAAAAATCGTTATGCTTGATTTTGGAATGGTCAAGCGAATACCAAACGATACTCGGCTGGCCATCATTGAAATGGTCAAAGCTGCCTACGAATATGAATTTGAACGATTTATCGCTGCATGTAAAAAATTGGGCATCATTACTTATGAAGCGCCGCAAAGCCAGATTCAGGAATATGCCAAACGCGTGTTTGATATTTTTGGGGATGACCATTTAAGTGCATCCACCATGCAAGATTTGGCTTTTGAACTTCTGGCATCCATGCAGGCGTTTCCATTTAAGCTACCACAGGATGTGGTGTATGTTATTCGTGCTGGAGTGCTGATTGAAGGTTTGGGAACCACGCGCATTGAAAATTTTAACAGTGTTAAAGATATTTTTCCTTTATTGAAAAGATATATTCCTCAGGCGCTTATTTTTGAAGAACAACTGTTTCAATCCCTGTTCAAAGAAGTTCAAAATTTTCCGCTAATGCTCAAACGGGTTCGTGACATTTTTTATCATTTAAACGATGGCTCCATGTCCATGAATATTTCCAGAGATCAGGTGGAATGGGTTGAAAAAGAGGTTCGTGGATACATTAAACGTATTGTTATAGGATTTGTTATCATGATGTTCGGGATAGCACTGATGAGCAATGATTTTCCAGGGCATTCTTTTTGGGGCTGGATGACACTGCTTTTGGGATGGCTGAAAGTTCTCTATAGTTTATAATGCAAGGGGTGTATAGTTTTCAAAACTTAGGAATGTTCGAAAAATAAGTTCCCCATTTTAGATTGGAGTCCCAAAGCTTTAGCTTTGGGAGTTACAGAAAAAC
>PEAL01000502.1 GCA_002753725.1 Deltaproteobacteria bacterium | reverse complement strand
ACCACTGATTGTATTGATGAACGTATTGATTTATTTAAACAAATTAATACAGTCCTCAATAGTATCGATCGTCTTGAGGTTAGAGGTCGTGATTCAGCCGGCATTTCTTTACTTTTTATAGTGTCCCAAAATATATTTCAAGATTTTGAAACGGCTGTTTTGGAAAGCGAATGTGTCAATGAGTATCAAATACGTAAAAAACAATCCCTTTTGGAAAATGGGAATATCCGGATTTTTCATCGTAGTGATCATCAGGTTGCCATTGCATTCACTTATAAAGTTGCCGCAGAGATAGGCAGTTTGGGTGATAATATTCGTTTTATCAGAGATCAAATGATCAAAGACCATTTATTTCAAAAAATTGTCTGTTACCCCAATGTGTTTTTTACCGCATCTGCTCATACACGATGGGCCTCTGTCGGTGAAATCAATGTGTGCAATTGTCATCCAGCCGGAAATGATATCCACTCTCAAAAAGGGATTATTCATGTGTGTCTGAATGGGGATATTGATAATTATTTGTCCTTAAAAAAAGAATTAGAAACAGATCTGGGGCCACTACCAGAGATGGTAACAACAGATACTCAGGTCATTCCATTACAAATTGAAAAACATCTGTGTAACAATATTCCCATAGAACAAGCGATTCTCAAGGCAGTTAACGATTTTGAAGGCTCTCACGCAATATCCATCCACACGACCATTGCGCCAGGAAAAATGTATTTGGCCCAAAAAGGAAGTGGTCAGACGATCTTTATCGGTCTGGGCTCAGAGCATTATATCCCAACGTCTGAAGTCTATGGTTTTGTGGAAGAAACATCGTGCTATATCAAAATGGATGGTGAAAAGCAGGTTCAAGGAAAAGAGGGGCTGACTCAGGGGCAATTGTTTGAATTGGATCAAAATTCTTCGGGTGGACTGGAGGGCATTCGCGGGTGGTACTATGATGGCACACCTATTGACATTACAGATACAAGCATTCAGAGTACGGATATTACATCCAGAGATATTGACCGTCAGTCTTTTCCGCATTATTTTTTAAAAGAGATATCCGAATCACCCCTGTCTGTGGAAAAAACCATTGAACATCGATGGGAATTCCAAACGATTGATGGTGAAAAAATGCCTGCCATTCAACTGGATGAACACACTATCCCGCAAAAAATTCGCAAGGCATTTCAGGAAAAACGTATCCAAAACATTTGTTTTATTGGTCAGGGGACAGCAGGCGTCGCAGCTCAGGCCTGTGCCAACATATTGAAATATTATCTTTCTCCATCCTTAATCAATGTATCTGCATATAAAGCATCAGAGTTCAGCGGATTTATGCTTGACGAAAACGAGAATTCAAATGAACTCATTCATACCTTATTGGTTGCCATTTCTCAGTCTGGAACAACAGCAGATACCAATCGAACCGTTGATATGGTCAAAGCAAAGGGGGCATATACCCTTGCCATTGTCAATCGCCGAGACTCGGATATTACCTTTAAAGTGGATGGCGTGATGTATACCAGCTCAGGCAGAGATATTGAAATGTCTGTGGCATCGACAAAAGCATTTTATTCTCAAATTGTTGCCGGAGCGTTGATTGGACTGGAACTTTTGAAAATCACGGCCTTCCGTTCACATCAATTTATTGCCAATGAAATTCGGACACTTACACAGATCAGCGGTTCTATGCGCGATGTCCTGTTGAACGCCAAAGCCATAGAACAGTCTGCAAACGAAGTTGCAACAAAGCGTAATCACTGGGCGGTGGTGGGAAGTGGTCCTAATAAATCGGCGGCTGATGAAATTCGAATCAAGCTCAGTGAATTGTGCTATAAAATTATTTCATCTGATTTTGTTGAAGATAAAAAACACATTGATTTGTCATCCGAACCTTTAATTATCATTTGTGCCGCTGGATGCAAGGAATCTGTTTTATCTGACATTATCAAAGATACCGCTATTTTCAAAGCCCATAAAGCCATTCCGGTGGTTATTGCTGATCAGGGAGAAAAGCGCTTTGAAACCTATGCCCATACTGTTTTTCATGTTCCCAAACTTCCCCAGCATTTTTCACCGATTTTAAATACCCTGTTTGGTCATTTGTGGGGATATTATGCCGCTCTGGCAATTAATGAAAATTCTCGGTTTTTATATGATTTTAAAGAAGAAGTCTCTCAATACATTGACAAATGTTCTTCCAAAGGTGTCGATATTTATGAAATCATGCTTGAAAAATCCTTTCGTGAGCTGATTGCACGTTTCTATAACGAATTTCGTATTAAAAAACGTGAACATAGTATTCCATTGATCATGAGCCTGGAAGTGGCATCAGACCTCACCCTGTTGATGAAATATTTAACCGGTCGCCTGCCGGTGAGAGATTTTGAACAGGATTTTGGTATCAAAGGCACGCCTAAAAAAATGCTGAATACTCTCTACGAGTGTCTTGGAAAAGCCATCAATAATATGGCCCGGCCCATTGATGCCATCAAGCATCAGGCAAAAACAGTCACTGTTGGAACCAGTCGCATTTCAGAAAAAATGGAAGGCCTTTTGTTTGAAGCTTTTCAAAAACGATTTAATATTGAACAATTAACCACGAAAAATGTCATTGTTCTGAAAAATTTGCAGCATGTTGTCCAGCGTATCGAAGGCTCTGTTTTATATAAAGTGGGTGGGCTGAATGTTCTCGGCGAACCGACAGAAGATTCATATCTAGAGGTCATTGAAAAACAAGGATCATCTCAGGAAATCGATTCCCGATTTGAATATGATAAAAAACTAAAAGGAATCAAACGTATTATTGTCCGTCAAGGGAATGTCTTTATTGGAAAAGGTCGTGCAGATCGTCGAAAAATTATTGTTATTCCGGTGATATCAGCATCACCCAATACATCTCATATGATTGAAAACATTTTGTTATTGAATATTTCTTTAAAGCAGACGGTCAGTTTGGAAGCCAAAATTCTTGCCCTTGGCGATAAGTGCGAACATATTCAAAATATTGTCCAGGAAAGCAATGTTGTCTGGCGAGATGACCTTCTTGATTTATTGTCTGTAGAAGACCTGTTTGGAAAATCGGCAGAAAAAGTTGCTGAAAGTATTGTGGGGAATTTAAGGTAATTCATATCCATTTTTTTTGTAGGGGCAAAAATCTTTCGCCCCTACAAATGAAAACGGTTCAATTATTCTTCCTCAATTCGCCAACCAGGCCCACAGATAATTTTTTTTCCTTTGATATCAATAAAGGAGAATGCTGAACCCGTTCCCGTATCAGATGGAAATGGAAAAATTTTAGCCCTGCATGTCCATGATTTTTTACTGCCATCATAGAGTGTATGGGTTATTACCCGCTCAAGACCTGACGCATCCGCCTGCAAATCTTTTATGCGTTTTTTGATATCCTGACTGGGAATCATAAAATTCCAGGCAATCCAAATCAAAATTAAAGCAATTGCTGAAGTTCCTATGATCAATTTGGTTTTTGTTTTCATTAGATGTTCCTTATTCTGTAACAAAGATTTTGACGTTTTACGTCTATGGCCACAAAATTCAGTTGGATTTGTTCAAAGCCATATCTTTATTAACATAGCACCCGTCCTATTATCAAGTATATGATCCAAGAATTAAAATAAATT
>PEAL01000501.1 GCA_002753725.1 Deltaproteobacteria bacterium | reverse complement strand
ATATCCGACACCGGAGTTGCGTTCTCAGATATCTTCGACATTTACCTTTGCGCGTGAATGGCAGCCATCAGGTCTTCCTGATGATTATTTCCCATTAGTTGCTACCGGGAATGATGCATTTGTTAATGATGGCGACTCAATTGTCGGCCATGGAGGTGTTGCTATCGAAGAAGTTATCGTGCCTCTGATCAAGGTAGAAAGGAGGACACAATAATGAGCAAACGACACGATAAACTGGGCATCAAACAGACCATTCAAAAACACTGGATGGACCATGTCGTTAAAATGATGTTAGCTGGTCTCAAAGAAAAAGAGATTCGAGCTGAATTAGACGAGTTTTTAGCAACTCAAAAACAAAGCGGCGGTACTGGTGAGCGAGGCAAGAAAACCTACGGCATGGCCATCAGCATTCTCGCATCGTGGTTTGCACCGGATGACAAAGGAATGCCTTGGACTTCGGAACATACAAAATGGCTGGTTGATACTGGCGAACGGCTGAAAACCAATGACGGCAAAAACGTCGAGGTCTGGGAATTCTGTCATGTACAAGATGATGCATTGCTCTCCGCATGGGCGAAACACTTTCGGAACCATTACTGCTTTGACAGTGAAATCGATTATTGGCGCAAAGGGTACAAATGCTCTCGCTCAGAATATCTCTGTAGCATAAAGTTTCCTGACCCAAAAGCTGCACCTGGCCCCAGCATTCGCGCTGGCGATTTCAGCGAAGTGCTGGTAGCCGATTTTCTTGAATATTTGAATGGCTACTGGGTTCCACGTACTCGCTATGGGGAGAGCTCAGTACTGGCCACCGGCACCGCCGATCCGTTGGCTGATACCCGAACATAGAACACCATCGAGCTGCCTGAAAATGGCATGATTTGCCCGGAAGGTGATTGGGATCTGGTCCATGGGGAGTTGATGACCTTCGCCAATCCCGGATTCGATCTGCCGCCTATCGACCAGCTGGATGCTTTTGATCCGAATGGCCGCTGTGTTTATACACGGGTTTTGGTGGTGGTGGAGACCAATCGCCACCTTCAGGCATGCTGGACCTACACTATGGAGGACTACAAGGGCCGAGAACGGTTGTCTTCAGAAGTTTGGGGTTAAAATTGGCAACGTCGGCACTATTCGACAATATAACTTGATTTTGGTCTGACAAACAGTTATCTTAGATGGGTATATTGCGGAAATTACGTCCGAATACAGAGGCTCTTCAAGCCTAACCGCTTGGAGTTAATGCAATAACCTCATGATTAAGAAGGATATGACCTATGGAAGAACGATGGCTTACAGTCGATGACATTTGCAAATACCTCAATGTGAGCAACGAAACTGTTTATAAGTGGATCGAGCAAAGAAATATGCCAGGCCACCGGGTAGGACGACGTTGGATGTTCAAAAAAGAACAGGTGGACGCTTGGGTCGAGGCTGGTGGCGCTGCATATGACTCGACCGATGAAAAACAGGATAAGTAAGAAGGTTACGGATAGGAACAAATTATGGCAGAGCCAATTGTATTTGGGGTCGGACCAAACCAACTACTTTAAATTAAAGTGTTTCTTTAAAAATTAGACTGATATTCTGGCCTATAACGCTCTTTTTGGTGTCAAAAAGAGCGTTATAGGCTTTGAACTGTTTTTCAATATTTTTATAACGCTCTTTTTAGCCCTAAAAAGAGCGTTATAGGCTGTTTTTATAGTATAAAAAGAAACGTTTTTTGTTTGAATTTAAATAGTTAGTTTGGTCCGACCCTGCTTCGCAACTATAAAAAATTGTAAACTTGCGATTCAAACAGCAGCCATTTTAATCATTTTTTTGCGATGATTAATCCATTGAAAAGCATCTTCAAAAGAAGCCATACTCAAAATATGCTCACCTAATTCCATAAGATCATCTGTGCGTAATGGTTTTAATCTCGGCATGATTCTTCTTAGATTGATATCAAATTTTTTTGCCATTTGTCTTGCAATCAGTTTTGTCGCAACTTTTTTTTCACTTTCTTTTTCAGCTTCAATTCTTCCTTCTTTTATTAATTCCCTTCCAATGGGTGTTTCAGCAATATTAAAATTATACATAGCGTTGATCTCCTTTATTGTCATATTTCTTTGTCTGTCCATAATAAACAAAGAAAGGATATTATTTATTTCGTGGACTGTTTTTTCTGAAAATAACGCATCAATTTTTCTTCTCCATTGCCTGTATTTCAGAACATACTCATCTTTTGGATAATTCTTGGGTAATGTAAATGGCGCCAAAATCACTAATTTTTCATCAATGTCAATTAATTGTTCCTCAGTATAAGTGGATAAAACAATCTCAATAAATTCACCTTGAATATACGATTGTCCTGATTCACTTTGGATTGAAAAAGGGAGTGCCGCATCTTTGTACTGTTTATCAGTATAAACAATTGCACCTAAAATAGGCCCAGTATAGTTTTCCTGCGCACACATCAAGGACATTTTAGATGCCATTAAATAGCGCATCATAGGTTCTTTATAGCCTTGAAATTCAATCATGACAATTTCATGATTTGCATCTTTTGGATAAACAACGATATCAGGTTTTAATCGTTTTTCTTTTAATACAATAGCGCGCGTTTCATAAGCATCATAGGATTGGACGCCAATTAACTTCAGAATGGCATTCCCTGAGATTTTCATGAGTTTGTAAAATGGATTATCAGTGCCTCTGGAATGTTTCCTTTGATCATAATTGGCTTGCAAAGTCATCCAAAATTCAGGCTGAGTCTGAAATAAATCTGCCAGTTTTAACGATAATTCCGAAGTAATGGATTGCTTGCCTTTTATGACTCTTGAAAGACGCGATTGCTTAACATCAATCTGTTTGGATAATTCATTGATTGAAATCTTTCGAGGCTCCAAAAATAATTGGTTTAAAATCTGTCCTGGATGTAAAACGTTCTTCAACATTAAATCGTATCCTTAACATGTAATGGGTTTCAAATATGAAAAATTATTTCATTGTCAAAAGAAGTGGTATTTGCTCAATGAATGCTTTATTACAATATTTTGGAATCAAATTCAATGAGATGCTAAAAAAACAATAGAAGATCAATACGACTCATGAAAAAACTTGCCAACATGATCCATAAAAGAGTAAAAATCATCATACAAACATTTTAAAGAATAAAAAAAATATGCAATTTGGAGGTACACCATGCAATGTCCATATGCCAAATCACATACGAAAACCATCCGATTAAATCAAAAAATGATTTAAGTGATAGGAATCCATAAAAGATATCAAAGAAAATAGAACCGCCGCATCACTCGCAGATAGATACACATATAAAAAAATTCCAGTTATTTATTTATTTTGTTAAAAACAATCTCACCTTCTTTTGTTAACTGCTCATACAGATTATGCATATTTTCAAAAAGATTATTCATTGCGTCAAGTTCAATTTTTTTGCATATACTTGAAAGAATTTCAGCACCGATAGTCTCTGATTCTGATTTAAAAGAGTGTGAATGTAAGATAATTTTTTTAAACTCTTTTGATTCAATACTTGTTTTAATATCTTCCATTCGTGTTTTATAGTCTTTCATAAAATTATGCAGCAATAAATTATAAAGCGTCTCATCTCCTGCTAATCTAACAATGGCCTGTTTACAATT
>PEAL01000500.1 GCA_002753725.1 Deltaproteobacteria bacterium | reverse complement strand
AAGAGAAATGGTCAAACGCTTTGGTGGTATTGTCTACGAAGCTGAAAATGGGAAAGAGGCCCTGAATCTTATGGAGCATACCATTGTAGATATTATCCTGATGGATCTTTGCATGCCAGTAATGGATGGTTTTGAAGCCTCACGAAAAATCAAAAAACGTGCAGGGGATACCTTTCTGCCGATTATTTCAATCAATGCGTTTGATGACGACGCCACTTTAACAAAAGCTCTGGCTTGCGGAGCCGATGATTTTTTGGCCAAACCCGTTTCTACGGCAATATTGATTTCAAAAATCAATACCATGATGCGTATCAAAAAAATTTATGAGGAGGAACACGAACAAAAAATTGAACTGATCCAAACAAAAGACTTATTGGAAAAAACAAATAAACGATTGTCAGTTGCAAACCAAGAACTTCAGCAGTATCAAAATGATCTTGAAAAGCGTGTTCAACGTCAAACCCATAAGCTGCGAAAAAAAGATATTCAGTTGCTTGAAATGGATCGAATGGTCAGTATTGGTACATTATCAGCCGGCATGGCCCATGAAATCAATAATCCCATGGGATTTATCAAAGCGTCTATAGGAACCCTTCGCAAACAATTCAAACAAATGTCCGACTTGAATGAAAAACTTGCCGGCAGTGAAGATGAAAAACACACCGGCCAGTCCATTCAATCGAGAGCGCAAAAGGGGTTTGAAAGAGTTTCAAGGGGGGTGGATCGGGTCATTGATATTGTCAGCAGCCTGAAGCGATTTTCAAACATAGACATGGAAAATATCAGATCGTTGAATATCAATAATAACATTCGGGATACCATTAACATCTTAAAAAGTGAAATCAATCTGGGAAAAATATATATCCAGACACAGCTTCAAAAGCTTCCGGCAGTTATTTGTTCCCCCATTGAAATCAATCTTTGTTTGTATAATGTGATCAAAAATGCCATCGATGCTGTGAATCAAACGGGTGAGATTCAAATCATAACAACGCATCAACCGGCAGAGAAGACCATCTGTATTAAAATTATGGATAATGGCTGCGGAATGTCAGAAGCAGATATCAAACGCGCGTTTACACCGTTTTTCACAACAAAACCTGTTGGACAGGGAACCGGCATGGGCTTGACCATTGCGGAAAAAGTGGCAAGAAATCACAGAGGCTGTATTGAATTGAGCAGTAAAAAAGGTGAAGGAACAATCGTTACAATTGTTCTTTCCCAATTGGGGCATATTACAGCACCAATGTTTAAGCCTGAAAAAGCTTGAAGTGGGCGTATATAATTGTTATTTGTCTGAATCAGAATAAAACAGAAATATAACGAAAGATCATACCATGACAATACCACAATATGATTACAAATGGTCACTATCCATTGAAAAAAAAGGATTGCACGTATTGGTTGTCGATGACGACGATATCATTCGTCTGATATTGAGAGATATGATCCAAAGTATGGGCGGTGTTGTCTTTGAAGCTGAAAATGGCAAAAAGGCCATCGAACACTACGAAACCAATGAGATTGATATTATATTAATGGACATCAGCATGCCGGTGATGAATGGCTTTGAGACGATCCCGGTCATTAAGAAAATGGATTGTAATTGTTTTATCCCCATTATTGCCATCAATGCCTTTAATGATGAAACCATCCTGGCAAAGGCTCTAACGTGTGGAGCAGATGATTTTGTACCCAAACCAATTTCCAGCACAGTTTTGATTGCCAAAATCAATGCCATGATGCGGTTTAAGGAGATCTATGAAAAGGAGCATAATCATAGAATGGAATTGTTCAAAATGACCGAAATGCTCCAGAAAACCAATAAAACACTCACGGATGTCAATCAGGAACTTGAACAATACAAGCAAGAACTTGAAATGAGAGTCGCCAAACAAACGGAAAAAATTCGTCAAAAAGATGTTCAATTGATCGAACGGGATCGGATGTTAAGCATTGGCACACTGGCCGCTGGAATGGCACATGAAATCAATAATCCCATTGGTTTTATCAAGGCATCTCTGGTAACGCTCAACAAGCAGGTCACCACCATTTTTCAATCATATGATATTACAGTAAAAAAAGATCAACCATCGGGATCTGTTCAACACCTTAAGGAAAGAGTGGAGAAAATTTTTCAGAGAATCAGCAGAGGGATCGATCGTGTGACCAGCGTTGTTGAAAGCCTCAAACGGTTTTCAAATATTGATTTAGAAGATATTCGACCGCTGAATATTAATGAAAATCTTAAAGAAACCATTCATATCTTAAAAATAAAGGGAACCATCAGCCAGGATTTGATTACAACCTGTTTAAACACTGTTCCGGAGATTAATTGTTCGCCCCGTGAAATCAATCAATGCCTGTTTAATATTCTCAATAATGCACTGGATGCTGTGGAGGACAAAGGATCGATACATGTTGCTTCAATATATGACAAAAAACTGGATACCGTGATTGTTCAAATTATTGATACCGGTATAGGGATGTCATGTCTGTATTTGAATCGGGCCTTTGATCCCTTTTTTACCACAAAACCCATTGGACATGGCACAGGCGTCGGATTGACATTGGCAGAAAGAATTGTGAGAAATCACAAGGGAAGAATTGAGCTTTCCAGTAAGAAAGGTGAAGGCACTACAGTGACAATCTATTTTCCAATTCACGGACATATGAAAATTTCATGAAATTCAATATAAAGTCTAATAGAATAGAGGAGAAAAATTATGGCAAAAGATAAAAAAAGAACCATTTTATGTGTGGATGATGAGCTTGATATTCTGGAAAGTTTATCAGATACGTTAATGGATCA
Organism: Deltaproteobacteria bacterium; assembly: GCA_002753725.1. Classification (GTDB taxonomy): domain Bacteria; phylum Desulfobacterota; class Desulfobacteria; order Desulfobacterales; family Magnetomoraceae; genus Magnetomorum. The sequence continues at coordinate 838 of PEAL01000500.1, read as the reverse complement.
CTACCGCGTTCTGACAACGATAAGTGTCAAGGAAGCCATTGAAATTTTTGACAAAAATGATGTTTCACTGGTCATATCCGATCAACGGATGCCGGAAATGGAAGGCAGCAAATTTTTAGCTATCATCAATGAGAAAAAACCCATCTGCAAAAAAATTCTATTGACGGGTTTTTCTGACCTTGATGCTGCTATTGAAGCCATCAATAAAGGAAACATCGATAAGTATTTCAGTAAGCCCTGGGATTCTGATGAATTGCTCACTGCCATCGAGCATCTTCTGTCCACCTATTCCGTGGATGAGCTATTCTCGCGCATGATGAAAGATGGCAAAGGCATGAAAGATGCCATGAAAAGGGAATCTGCAAAAAATGATCAGTTGATAGAATTTTTGAACTATTTTCAAAAGCCGGTATGTATTGTCAATGATGATATGACAGTATCTTTTGTCAATCAGAAAGCGCTTGATGTGTTAAATTATTCGGATATCAATGATGTTCTGGGAAATGATTTTGTTGATCATTTTGTCCAGAATATGGGAAAATCCACCTTTGAAGAAAACTATGTTAAAAAAGGGGTGTCTCCTGAGAAATTATCACTCAAAACCAGTGATGGCTCAACCGTTGATTTTCCATCAACACTCGTTTTGACTCCTGGTGAAACGGGCAATCAGCTTCGTGGGATTATTTGGGGGACATTTAGTTAAATATGTAATCGCATAGGTCTATAAGTTTTGGTATTTTTCCTGTAAGATCGCCCTTATGCTCGCGCTCGAACAAATACCTCGGAGCCACTAGAGGTCTGAATCTTTAGATCCGGAAGACAGATTGCTTTTTTTGAC
>PEAL01000499.1 GCA_002753725.1 Deltaproteobacteria bacterium | reverse complement strand
AGTAGCCCCAGAATTTTATCCATAAATAGGTTCTAATTGTGATGGGGCTGCTTTGAATGATCCAAAAAGCCATCCCTTCGTGACTAATTGATGGAAACACAAAACGCGCACCAATAGCGGTTAGAACAAACGCTGCTAATGCGATATTTAAAAAACTAAATAGATTTTCAATGTAAAGGCTATTGACAGGGCTCTGATCAAAGGGCAACACAGAAAAATTATACAAATAAATGACAATCAATGCACCAATTAAAAATAATTGTGTCCATTGGGTCTGATCACGCCAAAATGTTTTGATATCTTTGATAAATACAGCACGTACAGGTCCGTGAATTTTTGACATCAAACAATATAAAAATTGATTGTTGCCAGAAATTAATCGAGATTGTGCTGTCTGAGTTTTTGAATATCCTTTAAAATAGATCTTTCGAGCAACAATTGTATTCATACAAATCAATAATAATCCAAAACTCCAGAGAAGACCTGTATGAAACAATGATTCAGCATAATCTCCAGAAATGGATGATTTTAGTGCATCAAATACCCATGAACTGGGAAGGATCGGGGTAGATGGCATACTGATGGATCGAAGGTATAAAATGATGGATGCAAAACCTTCAGGATTGACAAAACGCTCAGGCTGCATGAGTCGAAAAGCAATGTACAATGTGATAAACAAGCCTAAGCTTAAAAAAACAAATATTGAACGGATACGGCTGGCAGGAAGCATCAGGACAACAGGCATGACAATCAAAGAGCTGAGTCCCCCTGCAATCATGGCCAAAGGCAAAAGGCTTGAAAATAGAAAAAAAACATACGAAAAATGGGCATTAAATACAATTCCATACGCAATAAAAGCTGGAAAGGTATACAATAGCATCATCCATGAACTGTCAAACGTGCTTTCAATCCATCGGGAAAGAAAGATGGTTTCAGGCGGGATGGGAAGCGCATGAACAAGACCAAGATCTTTGCTTAAAAACAGTTTGGATAAAGATGTCAAAATTGCACTGAAAATAAGCAATGAAAACAAGGTCAGTAAAATCATGGATAAAAGTTTAAAAGATAAATAATCTCCAATGCTTTCGATATTTTTAAAGTACGACAATACCCGATAGGACACATAAAAAATAATGGACCAAATCACCATGCCGATCCCTGCAAAAAAACCGATACCGATCATTTTTTTCATTGATAAGCGCAGGCGCAACAGTGCCAGCAATCTGGGTCTTAAGAGTGTTTGAATGGCGATCATAGCAAATGATCCGTTTCATCTTGTTCAAGGGTGAGTTGAAAAAATATATCCTCAAGATCTTTGGTGTCACTTTTTGAAGACGCTTTAAGATCGTCCATGGACCCTGTAGCAATCAATTGACCTTTATGGATAATGCCCACGCGATCACAAATTTGTTCCGCTAAACTAAGCGTATGGGTTGACAGAAAGATGGTGGTGCCTTGTTGGGAGCGCTGTTTAAAAACTTCCCGAACCAGTTTGATTGCCACAGGATCCAGTCCAACCATCGGTTCATCAACAATAATAATGGGCGGGTCATGTAACAAGGCAGAGGCCATAATCAAGCGTTGTTTCATACCGTGAGAATAGGCTTCGATTAATTCATTTTGACGATGAATCAGTCCAAATAATTGTAGCAAATGTTCTGATTTTTTTGTAAAATCTTTCAAGGTTATCTGATAAAAATCCGCAATAAATCGTAAATATTCAAGGCCCGTAAGTTTTTCGTAAATGTAGGGACGATCGGGAATATAGCCGATCAAACGTTTAGCTCTTACTGGATTTGCATTCATAGAGACACCTGACAAAAAAACATCTCCACTGGTTGGAGCAAGCAATCCTGCCATGATCTGAATGCTCGTGGTTTTACCTGCACCGTTGGGGCCGATAAATCCAAAAATTTCACCCGGTGATACGCTCAGATGAATATTATTGATAGCGGTTTGATGTCCATAGTTTTTGGACAAATGAATGAGTTTAATCATATTTTTTTTCTAATATTTTAATTTGAATATTTCCAATCATTCCCAAAAGCGCCATCTGCGCATCGGGTTCTCCTCTTACCAACCGAATATGTGTAACATCGGCGGGTAATTGTTCCATAATGGTATCCAATGATATCCATTGATTTAAATAGATTTCATTCCATGCATGATAATAGAATCGGCCATTAAGATAGACCAGACCGGCACAAATCTGTGTGGGGATACCCGAAGCCCGCAAGAAAGATGCTAAAAGGGTGGCGTGTTCGTTACAATCTCCACGTTTATGATTTAACGTTTCAATGGCATTTGGAACCGACAGCACAGGGCGTTTTTGAATATTAGCGTTCATCCACACCATCAATTTTTTTACTTTGACCAGTATCGGATCCGTTCGTTTGACAATTTTATCCAATTGTTCCTGAATACGAGGGTGATCCGATGGAATAAACACCGTGGGATGAATATACTCTTGCATATTTTCCGTTGAAAAAGGGGGAGGCGGAATATGTTCACGGTTGATGGTCAACTGAATATTCTTTGTGAGAGACTGCCTTCCGCCATCAAGAATTTTGGCATCAAAGGAGCTATCAATTTGAAAAGTAATTTCACGCAAACGTTCAGGATCATCAATCAGTATATTGCTTTTGATAGACACCCATTCAATCAAATCATTGTGTTTGGAATCAGATAAACCGTGAAGCGCAGTTTCTTTTGAGGTTTTTTGCAAGGTCATCCCCATGATACCTTTTTCTTGAATGATTTGGCCATTTGAATCAATCCATGCTGAAGATGTCATTCCCATAAATTCCATTGAATAAATGGTACAAGGATAGTCCACTCCTTGAATATTTAGTGTTTCATGTCCTGTACAAGTGAGTAGAACGGTTCTCATGCCCATTGTCGAAGGATCAAACAACGTGATTTTTTGTTTCTCTCCCGGCTCGATCTGTAAAGCATAGGCGGCATCCATTAAGGCAGTGGGTAAAAATATTTTTTCTTGTATTGGAATTTGGGTCTCTGTGTTATCAATAACCAGCCGCATCATATTTGATTCAATTGTTCCCTGAACTTTAAATGCAAAGGGATCAGATGTCAGTTGAAAGGAAAATTGTGACAGGGACATATCTTTATTTAATATTGCGCTTGTTTTGATAAATACTTCTTGAAGAACACCCATTGTATTTAACTGTAACCAGGTTTTATCCGATAAAGTATAAATGTCCTCCTGGGGTTGAATCATTCGCTGGCTGTATCCAATTTTATGGTTCTGATGAAAAATGTTCATCCAGGTTTCCTGAGCAGATAATGTCTGGGATACATCTTTCAACAAATCAACATTTTTTTCGAATAGCCCTAATCGGATACAAATGAGGGCAATAAACATTGCGCCAAAAAAGATCAGTCCGATATAGGGCCATTGGGAATAAACTTTTTTTTCTGTTATTGGCATTGTCCATCTTTAGTTGTATATAAGGTGTCTTGCATAAAAAAAAATATATATCATCAGAACGAAATAAATTAGCAATAAACATACCATAATTCTTGTCAAAACGAATACAACAAAATATCGTATTTTTCTTGATCGTTCTTGTATCATTGTGTATTATAGTGGATAAAAAGAAGGAGTCAATATGCCATACAGCTCTTATACCCT
>PEAL01000498.1 GCA_002753725.1 Deltaproteobacteria bacterium | reverse complement strand
CTGAAAAAGAATATATTTTAAACCAAAAACTGAAAGAAGAACGATAAAGACTCAGTACATTTTCAAATGCAATGTGAATGTCATCGTCAACACCATCAAAACGAAACGCAGTGTCCAAATGACCAAGTCGATCAGTATACGAATTTGGCCCATTTAGAATACCATGATGTTCATTTCCACTTATATCATCCGCATTTCCATCAAATGGATAATGTGCAACTAACCCTTTTTCAATATCTATCTTTTGATTTAAATAATCAATGTACAAATCACTTAAAACAGCTTCTATGTAGGTCATTTCTTTTCCATCTATAACAAGTTTATCTGTTGCTTGCTTATCCTCTAAGCCCCACATAAAGTCGGCGAGATCAGGAAGGCCATTACCATTTGTATCAACAGAGTATGACCAATGATCTGGCCATAAATCTTTATCATCTTCAACTCCATCTTCATCCCTATCTTTGATCGTAATAACAATTTTTTTTGTATAGATCGTCTTTATGCTTGAATCCAAATCTTCAATTAAAACCTGTAGATCTAAGATAGTGTTTTCATCTATTTCAATATCTTTGGTAGAAATAATTAATGGGAGATCTTTCAATTGTGTTGTGCTTTGCGCATTTTCATCTGAAATGACAGCGGTAATTTGAATGTTATCATTTTGGATTTCATTAATATCATATCCATCCTGAATAATTTTTCTACAATCCAAATCTTTTAACGCACTGATTTTGAAGCTTTCTCCATCGACAACAGAATTTAAAATATATCCAGGATTAATTTCTGATATATCAACATCACTCAAAATTACATCATTAAAAACAGGCTGTTGAATTATTTTTGAAATAATTGTAGCGAATTCACCTCGAGAAATTGGTTCATCTGGATGAAATTCATCTCCAGTTGCCTCCATGTAACCAAAAACGACAGCATTTGATGCATTGTTTTCAGAAGTATCTGAAAAATTCACTTCTTCCAGTATGCCAAGAGATGTAAAATTTTCGGGGATATTCAAGTTAAAAAGATTTGTTAACCAGGCAGCCATTTTTATACGCGTTAATGTTGCTGAAGGATCCCACAATTCAGCATAAGTAATCATTCCAAGTTTTTCTGCCTTGATCGCATAGCTTGTCGCCCAGCTATAGTTATAGATAGATTGATTTGAATAGTCATATATTATCAGATTATATAGTGATTCTGTAGCATCTTCAATCTTGATTATTCCTTTAAACTCAGCAGCTCTCAATATCATCTTTAAAGCTTCGGATTCTGAAATGTCTCTATCTGGCTCATAAAAGCGTTTATAATTATCACCTACAGTTCCAATAACTATTCCATGCAAAGCAAGATGATGTACATTGGAGTAAACTGAATTAATATTATTATTTCCATGATATGGAACATCACTAAATAATTGATTGATTCCTTTATCATCATGAAGAACAAATTGAAAAGTCTTATTTACCGACTCAAATCCATCTGAAACTTCTACAGTTATTGGGTATATTCCAGCTTCATGAAAAAAATTATACAAAACACCTTCTCTGGATACATTTCCACCATCCTTTGCTCTATAGGTCATAGAATCACCATCAGGATCAGTAACAAGCAATGGTAACTTTACGATATCCAGTGTTTTTCCACCAGTGGCAGTTAATTGAAGTGGACTAAAGTGAGGGGGTCTGTTTGATGATATTTTAACCCAAAAAGTATTTGTTCTTGTGTTTGAAATAGTAACCATATCATCATTTCCATCAATGAGCTTCCATTCAGAGAATTTAATAGAAGTATTATTATGGCTTATATTCATTTCGATATCTATTTCAAATTGTGTATTTTCACCAATATCTCCTATATTGATTTCTGATTCATCAATCCCCATATCGCTATCAACAGAAATTCTGACAGCTTTTAAGCCATTAATTGCGTAATCACCTGTTTCAAATATCCATTTTTTTGTTGCATTACCAACGAAAAAAGAAAGATCAGGAAAATTTTGATCTATCAATTTTACAGAATGTGATTCTTCGTCATTTGCAATGACTGGTATATTCTTGTCAATAGTTGTCCCATCTCCCAATTGACCAAATTCATTCCATCCCCAGGAATAAACAGTTCCATTTTCTGCCAGTGCAAGACTATGATCCTTACCAGCATCAATAGCTACGATATTTGATAACAAAGAAATTTGAACAGGTATATACTTGTTATTATTATCAGCTATTCCCAATTGCCCTTTTTCATTGTTACCCCATGCCCATACAGTTCCATCTGATTTAAGAGCCAAAGAATGTGAAGCACCTGCACTGATTGATTTGATTTCTGTCAAACTTTCTAATTTGATTGGGGTGTTTTTTGATTGATCAGTTCTGCCGATGCCTAATTGACCACTGGTGTTTTTCCCCCATATCCAAACATTTCCATATGAATCTAAAGCCATGGAATGTTTACTGCCAGCAGATAGGATTTTTAAATTCGCCAAATTATCAATTTTTTGGGGAGTACCGGTATTTTCACTACTTCCATTTCCAAGTTGCCCAAATTCATTTGAACCCCACGTCCAAACTTTTCCTTCAACGTCCAACGCCATTGAATGTTCACCGCCTGCTGAAACATAGCTAAAAGAAATGTCCTCAGAAAAATTTACTTTTTCAGGTTGGTAATGTTCACCATAAAAGCTATCATTTCCTAATTGACCTGAGTTATTTAGTCCCCAACACCAGACAGTATTATCTGTTGCATTAATCAATATTGTATGGCCATCGCCAGCATCGACTTGTGCTGCATCTTTAAAGTCAATTTCAGTTGGTGATAATTCATTTTCATCTGATCCATTTCCTAACTGTCCAAATTCATTACTTCCCCATGTCCAAATGTTTCCATCTTCTGTAATAGCAATAGTATGCTGATTGTCTGATGATATTGTACGCACATCAGATGAAAAAGAATTAAGTTGAATTTCATTTTGTTTAGATTCTGTCGTTCCATCACCAATAGCTTCACCAAGTCCCCATGACCATACAGTATTATCAGATTTTATGTATAAAGAGTGGGCATAACCGGCGGATAATATGTTGTTTTTAAGAAAACCTGCTCCTCTGTAAATTTCTTCAGAGTTCTGGCTGGCAATTCGATGGATTGATGGTGCTTCAAATATATCACTACAATTTGTTTCACCCTCTTCACACAATTCTTCATGTTTTTCAACACGAATTGACAAAACTCTCCAGTTCCCATCTTCACGCACTATCATTTTCAGTTTATTATTTCCAACTCTTTCAGCTTCAACTAAAGTTTCACCTATTTTTTCTGTTTCAAGATTGTCTAATAGAACTGAAATATTTATGTTTTGTGGATAATAATCAATTTGATTGATTGTTCCAACGCTATCTCTTTTTTGTTGAGTAACACTTCCATTTAATGCTTCAGAGAGATTTCTATTTGGATTATTAAACTCAAGATAAATAACAGAATCTCTCATTGCGTTATAGCTCTTCGTTGAAAATACAGCGTATTCTTTGCCTGTTTCATTTGAAAAACTATCTTCTAATTGGCTCGTTGATTCATTTAAATTGTATACTTTAATGGTCAAACTTTCGAGTTCAATTTTATTATATTCACCATGTAATGCATAATAAATATCTCTGCCAATT
>PEAL01000497.1 GCA_002753725.1 Deltaproteobacteria bacterium | reverse complement strand
AAGCATTGACAATTTTTTTTTTCTACATATAATAATCACCAAAGTGATAACAAAGCTGACACTCGTGAACATCCCAAAAATTGGTGTGCTAACGACTTTAAGTTTCAAATCCCCTGCGTTGTTTGTGATTGATAAGATTCTTTGTTCCAACACGATTTTAAAAGGGAACTTAACTTGGTATCAAGAGTGATTTCCGTCGATTGTCATGGAAACCCGAAGGTATCATAGAGTGCCCACCTTTAAACAAGGTTCAAAAGGTTTGTCAACACGGCATTCTGTGGGGGCTTTAAAAAAATAGAGAGTCGTAAGTTTTTTGAGATTTGGTATAGCTAATTCCTCTTGACACCAAATTTCAGAAAATTTACGACTCTCGATAACAAAAGTGTAAGCGTTGAAGTTTAAGATATTCAATATGAGAATGATAGTGAATTTATATATGGGGCTTTTTTTGCTCCTGTCTATATATAGCTTAATCAATTGTAGTGAAGATATTGCTTATTTAAAAGAGAATACCTTGATTGCAATTGCCGCCATTAATCTTTTTATTGCAATCAGAACAGATTTAAAGGCAAACTGTCATTCACATGACCTTAGAAATGATGGGTGTTTTTTGATTTGCTTTGCCTGGTAAAACCCCTTTTTTCCACCCTTATCAAATATTTTTGAATTTCAGCGATTTTTTTCGTTATTTGCCTATCAATTTAATACGGAACAAAAGAAGCCTTGTTTTTTTATGTCCATTTGATGACATGTCTCGTGTTAACTTGATATCCAATTTATCATCCAGACAGGAAAGAAATATTTTTCTGAAATATGATTGAAACTTTTTTTCCGATCTACAAATTGAAGTTAGGATCCTCGCATATTTTTGCTTTTTAGAGTTGAGCCGGTCGGATATAATATGTAATAAAAGCAGTATTTTATTAACAATTTAACAAGATGTGAAAGAATGAATGAATATACCATCTCAATGAGCCTTCTCGGCTTTGTCGTCGGCTTTGGTGTTGCCTATTGGGCAAAGGGCCGTTTATACGCACAAAAAATTAGAATGGCAGAAGAAGAATCTGCAAATATTATCAATGATGCATACCGACGTTCTGAAACAATTATCAAAGAAGCAAAAGTTGAGGCAAAAGATCGTTTATATAAAATGAAAGGTCAGTTCGATGCTGACACAATGGAAACTCGAACAGAACTTAAAAGAGTTGAAAAACGTCTGATGCAAAAAGAAGAAAATCTTGAAAAGAAGCATGAAAAAAATGAGCAACGGAGCCAGGAAATTTTTCAAAAGGAAAAATTATACAACAAAAAGCTGGGTGAGATTGAGAAAAATGAACGCAAACTCAATGAAATGATGGATGAACAAAAAAAGTTGTTGGAACGTATTTCAGGCATGACCGTCGATCAGGCGAAAGAACATCTCATAAAAGCAATGGAAAATGAGGCCAGATACGAGGGCGCTAAACTGATCAAACGAATAGAAATGGAAACTCAGGAAGAAGCTGACAAAAAGTCCAAAAAAATAATTGCGACGGCCATTCAAAGATATGCGGGTGAGTACGTTGCAGAGCATACCGTTTCTGTTGTGCAGCTTCCCAATGATGATATGAAAGGTCGTATTATAGGCCGCGAAGGTCGAAATATCCGGGCTCTTGAAGCAGCAACTGGAATTGATTTAATTATAGATGATACGCCAGAAGCCGTTATTTTATCTGGCTATAATCCCATACGGCGTGAAGTTGCACGCATATCGTTGAATCAATTGATATCAGATGGCCGAATTCATCCGGCTCGTATCGAAGACATCGTCAAAAAAGTTGAAAGCGAAGTTGATGATGCCATTCGAGAGGCAGGAGAACAGGCTGCTTTTGATTTAGGAGTTCATGGTATTCATGCGGAGTTGATTAAATATGTGGGGAGGCTGAAATTCAGGACAAGCTATGCGCAAAATGTTTTGAAGCACTCCATAGAAGTCGGTTTTCTATGCGGGATTATGGCCTCAGAGTTGGGCCTAAATATCAAACAGGCCAAAAGGGTTGGTTTATTACACGATCTTGGCAAGGCTATAGATCATGAAGTTGAAGGACCCCATGCCTTGACCGGATCAAAGTTGGCCAAACGCTATGGTGAATCATATAAGGTCGTTCACGCCATTGCAGCTCATCATGAGGATATTCCCCCAGCATCTGTTCTGGCTTTATTGGTTCAGGCAGCCGATGGATTATCTGGCGCCAGACCGGGAGCCCGGCGTGAAATGCTTGAAAGTTACATCAAACGTTTGGAAGATCTTGAAACTATATGCAATAGTTTCAAGGGAGTGGCCAGTTCATATGCGATCCAGGCTGGCAGGGAAGTTAGAATTATGGTTGAAAGTGCCATTATTACAGATGAAGAAGCGGTTCTTCTTAATCGTGACATTACGAAAAAAATTGAAGAATCACTGACCTTTCCTGGACAGATTAAAGTAACGGTCATCAGGGAAACACGGTCTGTAGGGTACGCTAGCAAATAATCTATTGAATTATTTGTTAATATTCTGCGGCCACTAATTTCTATTTGTCTTAAATGCCGTAGGTCTATTTTAAATTTTTTTTCTTAAAGCCATTGAATGAGTAAAAAATGAATAACGTATATCAAGAATTAAAAGCGCGCGGATTTATTGAACAAACAACAAACGATCAAGAAATATTCAATCTGTTATCGCAGAAGAAAATTTCCTGCTATATCGGATTTGATCCCACAGCAGATAGTTTACATGTGGGAAGCTTGATACCAATCATGTCCCTTGCTCATATGCAGCGTTGCGGTCATCGGCCGCTTGTTCTTGTAGGAGGCGGGACCGCATTGATCGGTGATCCAAGCGGCAAGACAGAGATGCGACAAATGCTTGACGAACCGGACATTGAAAACAATGTTCAATCTATTCAAAAGCAACTATCACGCTTTATTTCTTTTGATAATGGTAAAGCGCTTTTAGTTAATAATGCAGAATGGCTAAAATCTCTGCAATATATCTTTTTCTTAAGAGATATTGGACGGTGTTTCAGTGTCAATCGCATGCTGAAAGCCGAAAGCTACCGCATGCGGCTCGAATCAGATGAAGGCCTCAATTTTATAGAGTTCAATTATATGCTTTTGCAGGCGTATGATTTTTATCATCTATATAATCAACAGGATTGTGTCTTGCAGATGGGGGGGAGCGATCAATGGGGAAACATTGTTGCGGGCATAGAATTAGTCAGAAGAAAAAGTAGTGCCTCGGTCTATGGCATAACTTTCCCTTTGATTACAACCTCTTCTGGCTCAAAAATGGGAAAGACCGCCAAAGGTGCTGTCTGGCTGTCTGGGGCAAAAACAACTCCTTATGATTATTACCAATTTTGGATAAATACCGATGATAATGATGTCATCCGCTTTTTATTGTTATTCACATTTTTACCGGTTGATGAAATCAAAAGTATTAATGAGTTGGATGGCGAAGCCCTTAATCCTGTAAAAGTAATTTTGGCATACGAAGCAACAAGAATCGTTCATGGCAGAGCAGAGGCCGACAAAGCATTATCTGCAGCTCAGGCAATGTTTGGAAAACGTGAAATCCACAAGGATCTTCTTCCCTCCAGTGTAATACATGATGACCAATCAGAAGCGATTGCGAACAACATTCCCAAGACGGAAATATCATCGGT
>PEAL01000080.1 GCA_002753725.1 Deltaproteobacteria bacterium | reverse complement strand
GGCTGGATACGATTCTTTCGGGCCATGTTTGGTCAGGTGATTTAGAAAACAAAAAAAAAGATGGCCAAGTATTCTGGGAGCGCGCAGCAATCGCTCCGATTAACGATACTTATGGAAAAATTTCACATTTTGTTGCTCTAAAAGAAGACATCACAGCACGTAAGCAGGCCGAGGAAGAACTTAAAGCCAGAGAGCGCAAATTTCAAGGTATTTTCGATCAGACAGCACAGCTCATGGCCGTGTTGGACATTGAAGGAAATTTGCAGGAGGTCAATCGTGCAGCCATTGATATGATTGAAGTAGATGAAGATCAAATGGTTGGCCAGGCTTTTTGGAATACACCCTGGTGGACACACTCTGAGGAACTTCAACAACGGCTGCATAAGGCGATTCAGGAAGCAGCAGCTGGAAAATTTGTCCGGTTCGAAGGGATGCACCCGGGATCTCAAGGAACCAATCGAGTGATTGATACCTCTCTGAATCCTGTCACTGACGAGGAGGGGCATGTGCTGTTCATCGTTGTTATGGGAAATGACATCACCGAGATTCGAAGAGTCGAAAAAATCGAACAGTTTAACCGGCAGGCTGTAGCCCGTGAGCAGCGGGCTTTAGAATTAAAAGCGCATCTGGAGAAACTCGTTGAAGAACGTACGAGTGAGCTTGCTGAGGCCAAAGAAATCGCTGAAGCCGCCACAAAAGCCAAGAGTGATTTTCTAGCCAACATGAGTCATGAAATCCGCACTCCCATGAATGCCATTATCGGCATGAGCCATCTTGCCTTAAAAACCGATTTGAATACCAAACAAAGGGATTATATCAATAAAGTCCACATGTCCGCACAGAGACTGCTGGGCGTCATTAATGATATTTTGGATTTTTCCAAAATTGAGGCTGGAAAACTGAATATCGAGCGCATTGATTTTGACCTGAATGATATATTAGAAAACCTTTCCAGCTTGATTTCCCTTAAAGCTCATCAAAAAAGTGTGGAATTAATATTTGCTATGGATAATGATATTCCCACCCTGCTTAAAGGAGACCCCCTCAGGGTGGGCCAAATCTTGTTGAACCTGGCTAACAATGCCTTGAAATTTACCGATCAAGGAGAAATTGTAATTTCTTTAACACCTGTTAAAATCAAAAAAAATATGGCCATGATCCGGTTCGCTGTCAAAGATACCGGCATTGGATTGACAGAAGAACAGCAGAAAAAATTGTTTCTGTCCTTTCAACAGGCAGACTCGTCTACAACACGCAAATACGGTGGCACAGGATTGGGGCTGACCATCAGTAAAAAGCTGGCTGAATTAATGGGCGGAGAGATCGGTGTCAAAAGCGAATATGGCAAAGGAAGCACATTTTATTTTACGGCTCGTTTTGGACGACAGAAAAAAACAAAAAAGAAACAAGAAATTATTCCTGAAATGCTAAAGGGTCTTAAAGCCCTTGTGGTGGATGACAACGCCACATTTCGAGAGGTTTTAAAAAAAGATTTAGAAGCGTTTAGCTTAGATATTGATACGGCCCATTCAGGTCAAACCGCTTTAGATAAGATCGCTGCATCTGTTCAAACCGATCATTCTTATGAAATGATTTTTATGGACTGGCAGATGCCAGGCATGGATGGTATTGAAACTGTCAGACGAATTCAAAAGAATTCAGCCTTAGAGAAAATTCCCAAAATTATCATGGTTACCGGTCATGGACGTGAAGATGTGATGAAACAAGCTGAAACTGTCAAGTTGGACGGATTTCTTTTAAAGCCAGTAACACATTCACTCTTATTTGATAGTATTCTGGAGGCCTTTGGGCAGAAAATTTTTGAAAAAACTAAAAAAAGAATGCAAACCAATATGTTACCGGATGGTTTTGATGCCATCCGGGGAGCGCGCTTGCTTATCGTTGAAGATAATGAAATCAACCAGCAATTGGCTATGGATCTATTAATCAATGAAGGATTTTATGTAACTTGCTCAAATAATGGAAAAAGCGGTGTTGAAACAGTGAAAGCATCTGCGGTTGAAGAACCTTTCGATGCCATCCTTATGGATCTTCAGATGCCGGTAATGGATGGATACATGGCAACAAAAGAAATCCGGGAAGATGAACGGTTCAAAGATATGCCCATTATTGCCATGACAGCAGATGCCATGAGCGGTGTTCAGGAAAGGGCTGCCGGTGTTGGAATGAACGATTATATAACCAAGCCCATTGATCCCTGGTTATTATTTAAGTCCCTTGTTCAATGGATTAAACCAGGGACAAGGGCATTACCTGAGAATTTTGTGAAAGGACAAAATTCAGAGTATGTGGAAGAAGAACCCATTCCAGAGTTACCGGGCATTGATGTCAAAAATGGTATTCGGCGACTCGGTGGAAGTCTTCAAAGTTATAAAAAACTAATCAGAAAATTTATTGATAACCAGGGGGATGCGAATCAAAAAATTCAGCAGGCAATAGACGCTAAAAAAATTCAGAAAGCTGTCAGATTGGCACATACGCTTAAAGGTTTATCAGGCACCATTGGTGCAAATCAACTTCAAGAGCAGGTCGCCATGTTAGAAACCCATTTGAAAAAAGGTGAAATGGAATCAGCATCAAAAGTTTTGCTTGAGATTCATAGCACCCTTCAAGCGACCATTGATATTTTTCAACCACTGTTACAGTCAAACCATGAAGAGACAATGGCGACACAGATTAATCTTGAGCAGCTTGAAACAGATATTGCAAAACTTAAGATTTTTCTCGAAAATGATGACACAAAAGCCGAAACAGTTATTGACGAAATTGTTAAAAATGTTAAAGGAACAAAAATAGAAGACATCTGTAAACACATCCAGAGCGATGTATCTGATATCGAATATGAGGATGCCCTGGAAAAACTTCAACAGATTGACTTAGGAGAAATTTCATGACGACGTCCAAAATATTAATTGTCGATGATACCGCAGCAAATATCCAGGTCTTGCGAGGACTTTTAGAAAAAGAATATACCTTATTGGCAGCAAAAAATGGACCCAAAGCCATAAAATTGACTGAAGACAAACAACCGGACCTGATATTGCTGGATATCAAAATGCCGGAAATGGATGGATATGAAGTATGTCAAATTTTAAAGGCAAATGAACAGACCCGTGATATTCCAATAATTTTTGTTACTGCAATGGATGAAACTGAAGATGAACAAAAGGGCTTTGATATGGGGGCCGTCGATTATATCACCAAACCCATCAAACCCCCCATTCTCATTGCACGTGTTCGTACACACCTTGAGCTTAAGGACAAACGGGATGCCCTGGTAAAGATGCTCAAGCTGGAAAAGGAACTTGCCAAAACCAAGGAAGATATTTATCGCATTACCCAACATGATTTAAAATCACCGCTCAACGCGATTATTAACTATCCGAAACTGATAAAAACAGACAATTTAACTGAAAAACAGATCAATCAGTTAAAAAGAATCAGTTCGGCGGGATATAATATGCTGAACATGATCAATCTCTCCTTTGATCTGTTTAAAATGGAGCAGGGTTCTTACCAGTTCAACCCTGCACTCGTTGATATCCTGCCGATTTTGGACGATATTTCCCAGGATCTCCAGAATTTTATCAAAACAAAAGGTGCGGTATTGAATATATCAATCAATGGAGCGCCAATTTCAGATCATTCCAGTTTTGAGATACCGGGTGAAAAGTTATTGTTTTATTCCATGCTGGCCAATTTGATTAAAAACGCACTGGAAGCATCACCCCGAAAAGGAAAAATATCGATTCAGTTAGTCGATAAAGATGCCCTTACCATTGTCATTCATAACCAGGGAGCAGTACCCAAAAACTTACGCGAAACTTTTTTTGTCAAATACGCTACATCTGACAAAAAAAGTGGTACTGGATTGGGTACGTATTCGGCAAAATTGATTGTGGAAACCCAGGGAGGAAATATTTCCATGCATTCCTCCGATGAAAAAGGAACAAGCATTACGATTACATTCCCCAAATCATTATAAACTGAATTGTCTCAATTTCTCCGGAACAAACTCCGGGCCCACAATATCTTCCAATTGCTCCGGTCGTCGGATTTGTTCAATGGTGCCATCTTCCATAATCATGACAATTGCAGGGCGATAGCTGATAAATTGCATCCATTGCGTCATATTGTAGGCACCCATTGGCGATAAAATCAACCGAACGCCTTTGGGTAAGGGGGGTAGGGTTGCATTTTCCAATACAACATCGATGTTCATACACAAAGGGCCATAAACAATAGCATTTTCATATGTTCCCTGGACCGGTCGATCCAGCTCAACTTTAAAGTTATACCAGTTGGATGTGTATAAAATATTGATACCAGCATCGATGATGTAACTTTTTACACCATTGGGCATCCGTTTGACCCCTTCGATGGTTGTAATCAAAAAGCCGGCTTCATCAATCATGGCCCGACCGGTTTCCATATAAACAGTAGGGTATTCTTCAGGCAAAAGATTGGCTGTTAATGTGCTGGTAATGGCCTGGATGTATTCTTCAATATTTGGAATGGCAACTTCTGGGGGTAAATAGGTTCCTTTGAGTTTGTTTCTTGATGGAAAGCCGCCACCAAAATCCAGATAATCGATAGAAATACTTAGTTCGGTTTCAAGGGTTCGACGTAGGTCGATCATTTTTTTTACTTGAATGGCATATGCAGATGGATCCAGAATAAATGTACCGATATGAGAATGAAGTCCATTTAAGTTTAAATGTTTACTCATGTGGATACGTCTTGCAGCATCATAGGCAGATTGATTTTCAAGGTTGAAACCAAATCGCGACCATTG
This sequence comes from Deltaproteobacteria bacterium, assembly GCA_002753725.1. Lineage (GTDB taxonomy): Bacteria > Desulfobacterota > Desulfobacteria > Desulfobacterales > Magnetomoraceae > Magnetomorum. The sequence goes on along the minus strand of PEAL01000080.1, from coordinate 13,565 downwards.
CGGATAGATGCCTGTATCCATGTTTAAACGAATACCTACATGTACCTGTTTTCCAATACTTCTGGCCACTTCTTCTGCACGAAGCACTTCATCAAAATTATCCAGATTGACAATGGCATCTTCTTCAAATGCGATTTTTAGCGATGCTTTGGATTTCAGCGGGCCATTATAAACGATCTTGTTTCCTGGAACCCCCAGTCGTCTGGCTTTTTGATATTCAAACTCGGAAACCACTTCAGCCAGTTCACCTTCCTGATGAAACACGCAACAAACGGCATCCAGATAATTGGTTTTGTATGACCAGGTAAATTGTACATGAGGATACTGGCTGGAAAATTCTCGGTATATCTGGCGGTATTTATTTCGAATTTCTGTTTCACTGATGACAAATACTGGTGATCCATAACGTTCGACGATATCGTTGATTTTAACCCCATCGATACTGTCTCTGTAGTTTCGATGAAACACAGAGCCAAATTTATTCATTTTCCCTGTTTCTTGTTTTTTTATGACGGGTTTGACATATATTGCTTTGCTCATGATTGCCTCCATTATATCAATCGTTTTTTATTTTCCAACTCTCCATAAGAAGATATTTGTTCAAAGTCCGAAATATCTTTGAGTATTTCATTGGTATAGCGGATCATTATTTTTCCGCTGGCATAATTGGAATGGGTTTCATGGTCCATGTCCAGAAGAAAGCGGACCATCCGTTCAGGTAAATTGATCCCACAGGCAGCCGACATATACACCCAGGCAGGAAAGCGTGGATTGATTTCTAAAAGATAAATGTCATCAGTATTTTCTTCAATTAAAACTTCCAGTTCAAAACCGCCGCGCCATTCCAGATGCTCAAGCAATCGATTACATGTGTCTAACAATCGATCATTATTGATACTCACCGCATTCCAGACTTTTCCCAGAGCAGTGGTGGTCATTTTTTTGATAGCAAAAAGCCCCATGTTGTTACCTGTTCCATCGCCGCAGCCAATGACATCATACTCCTGTCCTTTGACAAATTTTTGGGCAATGATGGGAAAGCCCCATTTTTCTGCAAGTTTATTAAAATAACTATCAGCTTCTCCAGGTGAGTTGGCTTTAAAAGCTTCATAAAAAGGACCTTTAATCATGCAGGGAAATCCAATTTCTTGTGTGGCTTTGACAAGATCGCCATAAGATGAACAGGTGATATATTTGGGTGTTAGAATATCAATGGCTTTCGATATATCTTCAAGTTTACTTTTATTGCGCAGGTTAAACATTTTTTTGGTTGGAATCAGCATACGAATGTTATCTGCCAGCAATTTGGATTCAATGTCCATATACATGGGAAGCTCTGCATCCAGCGTTGAAATAATGACATCCAGCTTTTCTATGGAGTGAATATGTTGAATACGATTCATAAAGGATATCACATCACCGGAAGGGTAAGGCATGATATATGATTTGTCTACAAGATGATCCAGATAAATACCCGGTTCCATTGAATCATATGCCAGGCCAATGGTTCGAACATCAAGGGCACTTTCTTTCAAAGCGCGAATGATGCCGACGCCAGGGCCAGGATTGTCTACAGCATTAATTCCACTGACTGCAACTGTAATCATTGTTATTCCTCTCTTTTTATGGTGGTATGTTAGACCATATGATAATTTTTTAATAATTGAATAAAATCAAGCAAGTCAGCCTCAAGTTCTTCCTCGGTAACTTCATATTGCTCGATCATTAAATCCATCAGTTCGTTAAAGTCTTTACCTTGTTTTAACAATTGAATGATTTTCACCCCAATTTCATTTGTGTTAAACGTATCTCCGGTTGAGGGATCAAATATGAATCCGGAATCGCTTATGGCAAGGGTTGTTAATTTTTCGGTATTCATTCATTCTCCTTTTTAAAGTTTGTTGAACGATGATATCTCTTTTTTTATTGAATGACTTTCTTTTAGCACTTTTTAATAAAAAAATTAAGTATTCATTTAGAAAGTTTTGCAAAAAATATCGATGAAGTAATTAATGAACATGCTGTTCTTTTTCTTAAGACAGTACCGTTAAAAAACGAGTGATGAGCAAGATTATCAAAGAATCCAAAACGGGTTGCCGATTTATTGATAAACGTGTTAAAGTGGATTGTGTGGATAACACTAATTATTCTGAAGGACAACTCAGAACCCGTATTGAAGATTTTCTGGAAATGTTGGCAGATCGCCTGTAACGAAAGGATTCAAATAATGTATTATTTAGGCATTGATATCGGCAGCCTCTCCTGTGATGCTGTTTTAATCGATGAAAACAGACAAATTTTGAGTACGTCAGTGGTTCCTACTGGCGCAAAAAATCAGGAAGCCATTGAACGTGTTCGTCAGGAAGTGATGACGATTAGCAATATATCGAAGAATCAAATTCAGGCAACGGTTTCAACGGGGTATGGACGAGAACGGGTTGATGACCGTTTGTCGGCTGTGACTGAAATCACCTGTCATGCCAAAGGGATACATGCCCTCCTTCCAAATATTCAAATCCTTATTGATATCGGCGGACAGGATAGCAAAGCCATACGTCTCAATCATAATGGTCGTGTCCTCGATTTTGCCATGAATGATAAATGTGCCGCTGGAACCGGGCGATTTTTAGAAGCAATGGCCCGCGCGCTTCAAGTGGATATTGAAGAATTAAGTAGTATGGATCAGGGAGGAAGTGAATCCATTACCATCAGCAGTATGTGTACTGTTTTTGCTGAAAGTGAGGTGGTTTCGTTGATTGCTAATGGCACGGCTGTCAATGAAATTGTCAACGGACTCAATCGGGCGATTTCTTCACGCACCCTGGGGCTTGTCAAACGCATTGCACCTGATCTTGATGGATTAAACATTGCTATGTCAGGCGGGGTTGCTCATAACAAAGGCGTTGTTAATGCCCTGTCCAAAATTTTAAAAACAGATATTCAGGTACCCAAACAACCCGACACAGTGGGCGCTTTAGGTGCAGCTTTAATTGCTTATGAGAGGGCGGAAGGTTTAAGGTGATTTTAGAAATAAATTTACTGAAAAATGATTAAATCGTAATTTTAAGTGAAAGAAAATCCAATTTTTTGTGTCTATTTAAATATAAACCATTAAATAGGTGTATAAATTGGAAACAGATATATTCGAAAAATGTAAAACATCCGGTGGGAATCTTGGTCTGTTGAGGCTTCTCAAAGATCAATACTTTGTCCAACCCATACTTTCAGGAATACCTGGCCCGAAAATGACGTTCAATGGAAAACAAGTCATCGTCTGGGACATTAGTAACTATCTGGGCCTTTCCAACCATGAAAGCATTAAAAAAAGCGCCATTGAATCCCTCAACACATCGGGTTTGTCTTCGCCCATGGGAAGTCGAATCTTTACAGGTACAACCTCAAAACATATTCATTTGGAAAACAAACTGGCAACTTTCTTGATGAAAGAAAAATCCGTTATTTTCCAGTCTGGATTAATGGGACTGCTGGGTTCTATTGATGCCCTTGTTGATCAAGAGGATACCCTTTTGATCGATCACCTGTCCCATGTTTCAATGCTTGATGGCAATCTTTTTGCAGCCTCAGGAAAAAATATCAAATATTATCAGCATAATGATATGGAAAGCCTGGAATCTCAACTAAAAATAATCTCCAAACAATCAAGCGGTGGTGTTCTCATTGTTACAGAAGGCTTATTTGGTATGCATGGTGACCTGGCGAAACTTCAGGATATTTGCCTTTTAAAAGACAGATATCATGCCAGATTGTTTGTTGATGATTCTCATGGTTGCGGTATCATGGGACATTCAGGAAAAGGCGTGGGCGAATTTTTGGGGGTTCAGGACAACATTGATATGTATTACACCTCTTTTTCTCATTCATTTGCTGCCACCGGGGGGATTGTAGCGGGAGCTGAACCGGTCATCGACTGGATTCGTTTCAATGCTAAACCCAATATATATGCTGAAACGCTGCCATGCATATATGTGGATGCCATAGACAATGCATTGGATGTCATCACCACTCAGACAGAATGCAGACATTCTTTGTGGGCCATCGCAAAAAAACTTCAAGAGGGCCTTGTTGCATTGGGATATGATATTGGAGAGACACAATCGCCTATCACGCCGGTTTATGTGCCATCTGAAAATATCAAACAGACCATGGACATGGTTATCATGATGCGCGAAAAACAGGGGGTGTTTGTTTCTGCCATGCTTCAGCCGGTCGTTCCCTATGGGATGGTTCTTTTTCGTATGATTCCCACAGCCGCTCATTCCTTTGAAGACGTTGAAATCACATTGAATGCTTATCAAGCACTTCGTGATCAGTTTAATTTGAAGCTGCCTGGAAAAAAAATGACGCTTTTCTTGAAAAATTTTTCGAGTTATGACAGAATCATGAATAACCGACAGTCATTATGGAGCAAAAATTGATACCGCTCCATGATGACACTGACAATTTATACTATTTATTAATAAAGGATTTTTTCAATGGCAAAAAAGAAAAAAATTACACGTAAACAATTATTAAAAGAACCTGATGAGTTTCTTGTTTTTTCAAGAAGATTATTTAATTATGTCATGGGTAATTTTAATTATGTTCTTGGTGGCTTAGGTGGTGTCATTCTCATTGCCGTAATCATTCTTGGCATTCATGCATGGGGATTATCCTCTGAAAATAAAGCTGCAACAAAACTTTCTGAAGCTCAAAACATCTATGCCAAAGCACTTGAAAAAGAATCTCAAAATATTGAAGCTGCTTTTTCAGCAGCACAGCCGGGTTTTGAGGCGGTTATGGCTAATTATGGAAATACAGTGGCTGCGACAATGGCATCCATTATGTACGCCAATATTTGTTATAATGCCGGACGTTACAATCAATCCATAACGCTCTATGAGAAAGTGTTGGATAGATTTGAAACAACATCATCGCTTTACCCGGTGATCCGTTACAATTTGGGATATGCATATGTTGCCAACCAGGATTATAAAAAAGCCCTGAAAATATTGGAAAAAGATGCTTTCTCTCCAGAAGGGCTTTTAAAAGATGATGTATTGTTTTTGCTGGGATTGGTCTACGAGCGAATGGGAAACACTGAAAAACGGGATCAAATTTTTGAAATGATTAAAACAGGCAATGAAGAGGCACTGTTTTATAATATTGTCAAAAGCCGTCGTCCTGACAATACATAAAAAGTTTAGGCCCCAAAAAAAAACGAACCCGCCACAATGGCGGGTTCGCAAAAAAAAATAGATGGTAGGAGGAAAACATAATAAAGAAATTGTTTTCTTAATATGCCAGACAGATTTTGCAATCACAATGCCAATAGCTCTAAATAAAATTATTTAAATAAATTCAATCTGTTAAAAAATACATTTCCAAAACAACTTTTTTTTATTCCTCACGAAGTTCAATATTTTGAACGCGATCTCCCCCCTGATGGTTTTCAAATCACTAACATTCTGAAAATATTCAACATGACTTGTTTAAAAAATTGAACATCTAAAGGTGCTGTTTAATTTTTTTATTCTATCTACCTGAATTTAATAATTTATATAGGTTCAATTTTTTGAACCTATCGATATTTGATAGGTTTTAATTTTATAATGTAAGAGGCTTTTTTTTATGCCAAGAGATTTCGCCGCATTGGCTTGAACATAGTTGGCACGGGAAAGGGCGCGCTCAATCAAATTTTTTTCAATCAATGCAAGGGTTTCTGGGAGAGATGTTTGGATGGAAATATCATCAGGGTTAAAAGTTTTTTCATGTTTTCCTCTCAGATCTCCTGGCAAATCCGATGTTTTGATTGTATCGTTGTTTGAGAGGATGACCGCACGTTCGATGACATTTTCCAATTCCCGAATATTACCGGGCCATTCATGTTCATAAAACAATCTTAAAACATCCTGATCAATTTTGGTTACCGGGTGTTTTGTTTTATTTTCTTTGGTGTATTTTTCTAAAAAATGGACAGCCAGAAGAGGAATATCTTCATATCGATTTCTTAAGGGGGGCAGAGAAAAATGAACAACATTTAAGCGATAAAATAAATCTTCACGAAATCGACCTTCTTTCATTTCGTGCGACAGGGTTTTATTGGTTGCAGTAATCAGACGGGCATCAAGGGGATGTGGATGGATGCCACCAACCCGTTCAAAGGAACGTTCCTGTAACACACGAAGGAGTTTGACCTGAAGATTCATAGACAACTCACCAATTTCATCTAAAAAAAGGGTTCCATTTTCAGAGATTTCAAAACGTCCTTTTTTCAGTGTGGATGCACCAGTGAAAGCACCTTTTTCATGCCCAAACAATTCACTTTCCAGAAGGTTTTCTGCCAGGGCGGAACAGTTCACTGCAACAAAAGGGGCATCACGTCTGGAAGAATTAAAATGAATGGATTTGGCAACCAACTCTTTTCCAGTCCCGCTTTCGCCCTCAATAAGAATGCTGGCATTGGTCGGCGCTACCTTTTGAATGGTTTTGAATATTTCCTGCATGTTTTTGCTTTTGCCAATAAGATTGCCAAAGTGATAGCGACTTTGCAGTTCATTTTGCAGGCGTTTATTTTGCCTGATCACTTGATACATATTTAAAGCAATTTTAACCGACAGGATAAGTTGTTCATTTTGAAAGGGTTTGAAAATATAACTATGGGCTCCTTTTTTTACAGCTTCTTCCCCTCTTTCAACGGTTCCATGAGCGGTCATAATAATAATTGGAATATCAGGGTTGTGTGCCTTGATATGGGACATCAACGCCATACCATCCATTCCAGGCATTTTGATATCTGTTAAAACAAGATCTATGTCATGCGCTTTGATTTTTTCAAGAGCTTCAACGCCATTGGATGCTGTAATGGTGTTATACCCTTCTTCTTCGAGAACAGCACTCAATACAAAAGGATAGTTTTTTTCATCATCAACAATGAGGATCGTTTCCATAAGTTTCATCCGTTATTAAATAGCCGTCAATGGGCGTTGTTTGTTTCTTACGTGGGCGCCAATATTCATCAAAATCCCCATGACAGCCATATGGCAAAGCAGGGATGTCCCGCCATAGCTCAAAAAAGGGAGGGTTAATCCTTTGGTGGGCAGTAATCCCAACGTAACACTCATGTTTACACAAACCTGCAAGGCAACGGCCATTGTAAACCCCAAAGCCAGGCTTGAACCAAAAATATCGTCAATAAATAAAGCAATATAAAACCCCCGCCATATAATCAACCCATACAACAAGAGGATAACAACAACACCAATCAAGCCCAATTCTTCACCAATGACAGAAAAAATAAAATCCGTGTGGGGTTCTGGCAAATAGAATAATTTTTGATAGCTTTTTCCCAATCCTGCCCCCCAAAAACCACCAGATCCAAAAGCCATCAATGAATGAATAATCTGGTATCCTGCTTCTGTGCGATGTTGCCAGGGATTTAAAAATGTCAAGATTCGTTGAAGTCTATAGGGCGCATTGATCACAAGATAATAAGCTGTTGGTATAAAGACCAGGATGCAGCCCAATAGATGTCGAATGGGAACACCACCGGCAAACATCATTAGAAATGTCAATGTTGCAATAATAATGACAGAACCAAAATCCGGTTGCATGGCAATGAGAAGTAAAAAAATGCCAACAAACAATGCATGAGGAACAATGCCAATGGAAAATTGCATCAACCGATCTTTTTTTTTATTCAATGAATAAGCCAGATATAAAATAATGGTAAAACGAGCAATTTCAGCCGGTTGAAACGATAAACCACAAATCTGAATCCATCGAACCGCACCACCGGCTTTATGTCCGATACCTGGAAAAAAAATACAGATTAACAGAAGCAAAGAAATAATCAGGCAGGGATAGGCCAGACGCTGATACCATTGATAGGGAATGTTTCGAAAAAGGATCATGACAATGCAGCCCAATAGTGAGAAAATAAATTGTTTGCGTAAAAAAAAATATTCCGAACCATAATTTTTAATGGCAATGGCTGATCCTGCGCTATACACCATAATGATACCAATACCAGCAAGCATTAAAACCGCTGTAAGGATTAAGCTGTCATATTTTCCTGAATCCGTTTCTTGAGCAATGATTTTGGCTGCAAAGGGGGCTTCACCCCATCCAGAGGGCTGCGTTCTTGCTTGAAAAATTCCGTTACGCGGTGATGCGTCAAATATGTTGATATCGTTGTTCAAACTTGTTTTTTTCCTGTCAGTTTTTGATCTGTTCATTTACCATGCAATGGGCTTGAACTGGTTATCATTTTTTATCACCACCATATCGTTATCTCCAAAAGTCAACACATACAAACCTTTTTTATAGGCGTACCGGTCAGCACCTTCCTCAACATGAATGTATGCAACGGCTCCATAAACTGTTCTGTCTCTGTATTCCGGGAAAAACATTTTAAAAGGGATCAGATGTTTTTCGATATGTTCATTGACCGCTTCAACATTCAATTTTGTTTTAACTTCAACAGGGATGACAATATGGCTATTGGTCAGCAATATATCAATTTCAAAATTTTTTCCGTTTTTTCTTTTCATTATTCGTTGGGTCATCCCATCAATTTCCATATTTATCTTTTGAAATTGTCCAACCATTGACGGTGCAACCAGAGATTCAACCAGTTTTCCCCAATTGCGATCAAATTCTCTGACTTTTCCAAGGTATTGATCTGTTTTTTTAGACGACTCTCTGATACAAGCAGCGGTTTCTTTAAACATTCGATCTGTTTCTTGAAATTTTTCTGTTAGCAGGCGATCTGTTTTTTGAAATTGTTCTGTTAGCAGACGATCTGTTTTTTGAAATTGTTCTGTCAGTAACCGATCTGTTTCTTTAAACTTTCGATCTGTTTCTTGAAATTTTTGATCTGTTTCTTGAAATCTCCGCTCTGTTTCTTTAAACAGTGTCCAAACTTGATCAGCTTGATTTTTTGATGTTTCAGTTTTCATATTAACCTCCTATACTCCTTTATAATAAACCATTGCATTCCATTGGATCAGATATTTTACCATTGACCGCGCTCCATGCAACTGTTGCAGGGGATGCCAGATAAACTTTCGAATCTTTATGTCCCAGTCGTCCGGGAAAATTTCTATTATTTGATGTTATGGCGACATCTGTTTTGGATAACACCCCACCGTGTTTGCCATAACACAGTCCACATCCTGGATTGGTAATCATGCCGCCAGCATCGATAAAATCCAGAGCAATTCCATCTGCGATCAACCGTTTATAAATGCTCATGGACGCTGGTGTAATAATCAACCGAACATGTTTGGGAATTCGTTTCCCTCGTATGATGTTAGCGGCCACAACAAAGTCTTCGTATCGACCATTGGTACAACTGCCAATAAACGCCTCATGGATCTCTCTACCAATGGCTTCATCAACGCCGTGAATATCATCTACACCCTTTGGAAAAGCCAGCATGGGCTTGATATCGTTCAAATGCATATTAATGGTTCGGTCGTATTGTGGGGCATCTATCGTCGTTATAAAAGATGGATCTGCAGAAGATTGTTGAATATATGCCATTGTTTTTTCATCCGGTGCAAACAGTGCATTTTTGGCTCCCATTTCCACGGCCATATTACAGATGGTCAAACGATCAGCAATGGACAGATTTTCAACTGCGCTGCCGGTTATTTCAATGGCTTTGTAGTTGGCTCCTTCAGCGCCTAAAATACCTAACATCGACAGTACAATATCTTTGGCATAAACACCTTGAGGCAAAACACCGGTTAATTCAAAATGGATGGTTTCCGGAACTCTCAACCAGATTTTACCCGTTGCCAGGACAGATGCCATTTCTGTGGTGCCAATACCTGATGCAAATGCTCCCAATGCTCCATGAGTTGTTGAATGAGAATCTGTGCCGACAAGAACCATGCCCGGGCCAATATATCCTTTTTCCGGGATCAACTGATGGCATACACCTTCGGCAATATGCACTTTTTTAATCTGTTGTTCTTCAGCAAATCGTAACATGGTTTTATAGCATTCGCCGGCCCATTCAGATACTGCAGGTACTTCATGATCAGCAATAAAGACAATATTATTAGGATTCCAGACCTTTTTGTGTGGTAATTTAGAAAATTCTTCAACAACTCCGGAAATGAAGACATCGTGAACAAAGGCAGTGTTAACATCAACATCAACAATATCACCGGGAGTGATGATATTCTGACCGGATGCTCGTGCGAGAATTTTTTCTGTCAATGTATTACTCATTATTTCTCCTGACTGTTATACTGGTTGATGACATGGGCGATCAATCCGCCGGCAGACAAAATTTTTTCAACAAAAGGGGGAAATGGTTTTAACGGGATAACCTGATCCTCTACCTGAATATAACTTTTTTCAGGATGGAGGATAACTTCACTTTGATCCTTCATCCAATCATATTCAGCCGTTGATATTTCGTAGGGCCGAATGCCCAGATTAATACAATTTCGATAAAAAATTCGAGCAAAGCTCAAAGCCAGAATCGTAGTGACGCCCAGTGTTTTTAAGACCAGAGGTGCCTGTTCTCGACTGGAGCCACAGCCAAAATTTTTTCCACCAACAATCACGTCACCCGTTTTGACAGATGATGCAAAATTGGGTTTGGGGATTTCCATTGCATACCGTGACATATCATGAATATCAGGATTGACCAGATATTGGGTGGCAATGATCTGATCCGTATCGATATCATCACCGAATTTCCAGACACCTGTTTTGATTTCCTCAGCCATTTTTTTCCTTTCTCTTGACAATATATTCAGGTAATCCACCAGCGTCTAATATTTCAGCCAGATAGCCCTCAATTTTATTAAAATGATATTTTTTTTGCGTGTTTTGGTTGAAAATCACACCATTTTGTAAATCAATCTCCAGAATATCCTTATCAGATATTTCTTTTGCACAAGGATGTTCAATGGGCAAAATGCCATTGTTGATACAATTTCGAAAGAAAATCCTTGCAAAATCCAGGGCAATAATCACCTGAACACCGAGTTCTTTCAATACCAATGGCGCTTGTTCACGACTGGAACCACAGCCAAAATTCACCTCACCCACAATGATATCACCAGGGGTGAAGGTTTTTCCAAAATCTGGATGTTGCGGTTCCATTGCGTGTTTGGACATGTCTTTGATTGTTGGAAGCACCAAATATTGCGAAGGAATGATTTGATCGGTATCAATATTGTCACCAAATTTCCATGCGTTACCCATTATATAACCTCCTTTGGATGTGTGAGCGCACCTTTTATTGCTGATGCGACCACGACCGATGGTGATGCCAGATAGATTTCAGATTCCGGAGAACCCGCCCGCCCTTTAAAATTACGATTGCCTGATGTAACCATTCGTTGACCGGGTGCCAATATTCCCTGATGCGCACCCCAGCAAGTGCTGCATCCCGGATGATTAACCACTGCGCCAGCATCCATAAATATTGAAATCAAATTTTCTTCCAATGCCTGTTTGTAGACATTTACCGATGCCGGTGTCACCAAAAAACGCATATGGGGGGCAACGGTTTTTCCTTTAAGCAATTGCGCCCCTTCTCTAAGATCTTCAATGCGGCCATTGGTACAACTGCCTAAAAATGCTTGATCAATTTTTAGTCCTTCTATTTCACTGAGCGGACGAACATTGTCCACATAATGCGGACAGGCGATCAGTGGCTCCAGTGCGCCAAGATCAACGTTAATTTCAGCGCTGCACGGGGCGTTTTCTGTTTCTTTTAATTCAGCCATCAATGCCTGATTATCAAAAGGTCGTCCCAGTTGTTTAAAAAATTCAATGACCGCGTTATCAGGAATAATCATGGTGCTTTTAGCGCCTGCCTCGACAGCCATGTTACAAATTGTAAATCTTTCAGGCACTGTCAAGGGGGTCAAACCAGGGCCGGAAAGTTCCATTGTTTTATAGGTCAATCCATTGGCTCTGACAAGACTGATAAGATGCAAGGCGATATCTTTTGCACTGACAAACGGTTTCAGGTGACCATCCAAAATAAATCGAACGGTTTCCGGTACTTTCAGCCATGTTTCACCCGATGCCCATATGGCGGCTAAATCGGTCGATCCTACACCCGAAGATACTGCACCGATACTGCCATATGAACAGGTATGCGAATCAGCACCCATGATCAGAGATCCGGGCGTTACATATTTTTCAAGCATTACCTGGTGGCAGACGCCATCAGAGGTATGATATTTCTCAATGCCCTGTTCATCGACAAATCGCCCCATACCTTGTTGGACAATAGATGTGTCAATGGAGTCGGCAGGTACTTGATGATCAACGATAATAACAACGCGTGAGGGATCCCAAACCATGTTGGTTTTCATGCGTTCTTTCATGATTTTTTCAGTTAACAGCGTGGTTGCATCATTAGACATGCATAGATCAACTGAAACATTAACGATTTCACCGGGGGTTACCCGATCTCGGTTGGCATGACGTGCAATAATCAGTTCTGTTGCAGTCATGCGACTATTCTTGATAGACATTTTACGCTTCTCCGCTTTTATTAAATTCTACAAAAAGAAAAAAAATAACACAGATTCAGATACATTGCCATAAAAACCATATTTTCTAAAAGGACTACTCATGAAAAAGATGATAGTAAAGATCTGAGATATAAACCATTCCGATGGGTTTATTGTCTTGTATGACCGGTAATCTTCTGTATCGATGTTTGACCATTTTATCCAGTAAAACAATAATATGGTCATTGGGTGATGCTCCGATCACATTACGGCTCATTATTTGATGGATGGTTTTATCTTTCAGGTTTTTGATCAAGACTTCAATCTGTCCTTTCCATGATATTTCTTCTCCTTCTATGCCATAATTCAAATAATCAGGTCGAAGATGATAAAGAATATCAAACATGGAAATGACACCTACCATTTGATTATAATTATCAACCACCAGCAGGCTGACGGTTTTATGACCGGTTTTTCTGACTTTTCCATGTAAAATTTTATATACAGCCAGTCCAGCCGGAGCATTTTCGTTGATGGTCTCAAAATTGGTCATCATTATGTCTTTTGCGGATGTTTTCATGCTTTTCTCCTTTTGAAAATTGAATTTCTACAAGTAAAAATAAAAATTTTTTTTTATAACCTTGATCATAGATTATCGTCAATGATAATTTTTCGGAAAGAATTTATAGCGTCCCAAAGCTAAAGCTTTAGGACTCCACCCAAGGGGTTTCAAATGGGAAGGTTCTTTAATCGTGATTCCTTATTATAGTTTGTTACCAGTAACAAAAATTCAAACAGGGAACATTTTTGCCAATGTTGAGTGTAATATTTTAAGCTCCTGGTCCAGTTGTTTCAACACCGCTTCAATATTTTTTTTGCCTTCTTTTATAGCCACTTCACCTATTCGAGCAACTTCAGCCATTCTACTGAAAGAAAAATTTCCACACACTCCTTTAATATTATGAATATGTAAATGAGACATGTGTGTATTGTTTTGGTGTACTGCCGTTGCTAATCGTTCAAGATTGATTGATATATCTTCCAGCGCACCGGCAATCAATACCTCCACGAGTT
>PEAL01000496.1 GCA_002753725.1 Deltaproteobacteria bacterium | reverse complement strand
GGAGAAATTGTTTATACCCCTTATCCTGACTACAATGGAAAGGATTCGTTTCAATTTACAGTAAATGATGGCCAACTGGATTCCACAGCCTCTATGATCAATTTCAACATTCAAAATATCAATGATCTTCCCCAGGCCAGCCCCAGTTCAATTACTATCTCAGATGCCGGAAATATCAGCGGCTATCTTCGTGCAACGGATAATTACTACGATAAAGACATGTTGATCTTTTCTATTCAGGAAAATGCAAGCAAAGGCATGGTTGTCATTACCAACTCAGTGACGGGTGCATTCACCTATTATGCCAATGCATTTGAACAAGGGGTGGATTATTTTACATTCAAAGTCAATGATGGTTATGCGGATTCCAATACCGCCTCAGTGATGGTTAACATTTCAAACCCTGTTGATAACTTAATTTCTTTTGGAATGACGATCCTGGCTCCGTATGTTGAAGGGAAAAAGTATCATTACATTATTACCAATGTTGATAGCGGCATTATTGTTCGTGAAGGAAATGCCAACACCCGAAAACTGGATCATCAATTGGAACCGGGGCGCTACCGCGTGATCGTTCATTCACAAGACTATGAATTATACGAATATCCAGATGTCATCACGATTGCTGCCGACCAAACCAATCAGCACATTGATATTATACTCACGAAGCAAGAAAGCCCTATTCCTGAATTAAATCAACCAGATATTTCACACACGCTGATTGCTGGTGGTTTTATGTTATATCTCATTCCAAATGAATATAGTCATTTAAGCCTGAAAATCGTTGATCCAGTGGAGGCAGAAATTAACTTTGAACCTCTGGAGCCAGACACTGACATGACAACGTGGAAATGGTTGGCAGAAAATGGTACCTACACAGAAAAGCAGATGGATGATCCTGAAATCGGTGACATTTCATATACCGTGACAATCAAGGTTTATTCCAGTGAAACAGAGTTATTAGAATATTCTGTCAAATATGTATCTTACCAGACATTAGATCATGCAAACGCTTACAAGAGCGATGATCAAAAAGTATTTGAATCTACCTATGGACCAACGGAAACCCTTACATACAGTGAAAAAGAATTTTATCCCTTGTTAGGGACAACCATCAAGGTCAGTCTAAAAGATTCTGACGGTCGAAACGCACCGGTTCCAATTTTTATTCCGCCCCTGTCTTTGAATTACCTGTATATTGACAACGCATCTGCTCAAGATGGTGGTAATTTAAATTATGATTCAGGCACAGATTACTATGATATCCAGACACCAGCCATGTTGACACCTCAAACCCGACTTCTGGCAAAGCTTAGTTATTATTCATTTGGTAAAGAAAGTGTCAGTTCAGGGGTAGAGTTATCCTTTATTGTTGCTGATGGGCCCAATGCTGGAGCAACAGTCCGATATAACCCCGTATACAATTCAACGGGTAAACGTGCTGATGAAATCCTGAGTGAAACAGCACCCCAAATTATTCTCCCCTTACTGCTAAATACTGAGTCCAGTGAGTATACAAAATTTCGAAACAATTTAATTGAATCCACCGAAGCTGAATTGTTTTTTAATGAAAAAGGTGATGGAAAATCAGGTTTCAAGAAAAATTCATTACCGTATTCCTTTATGAACAACAGGGAAAATGTGGTTCTGCTCAGTGCGAATCATCTCACAGGCATTGGTTTTGCCGTTGATGAAGAACCTGCACCACAACCAAACAAAGAATGTGATGATTGTAACAGTTGTTTTATTGAGCTTGCAAAGGCAGGGCATAAGGGCAAGATTTGGGGAATTGTGTTGATGTTTTTTGGGATTGGCCTATAACATATTAACATAAGTATTTGAATTTATTGCTCATCGGAACCCGATATAATCCGCCAAGCGCATTTTGAAAAGTTGTACATTGTTTATAATAAATCACTGTATTTTTTATATATTTTAAAACCAATACTTTTAGACGTATGCGGTATTTATCCAGATCTGTTTATACAAAAGGACATAATTTTAAAAGAAAGTTATTTAATTGTGGTTCCTTACATGTATTCATGTATAAAATTTTTTTTATTAAAAGGTAATCAACAAAAGGAGGAAAACATGAAAACAAAAAAAAGATGGCTTTTTGGTTTCATGATTTTGGGACTTTTACTGGTGAGTTCGCCGGTAAATGCAAGTTTTCCGGATTTGCAGGATATTCTTGAAAAAATCGTGTTTGAACGGGCGGATGAAAACAATCCTTTGTTATTCCTGCCCAAAGACACGGTGGGGTTTACCCTTGAAGTATCTTCATTGCAAGAAACCCTTGAAGAATTATGTGTGTCTTTTGGTATTAAGCTCAATGATGGACAAATTTTGCCCATTGATATCATTGATAGCGTTTCAGAAAATTCAGTTTCATCGATAACCATCCAGAACATTCAATCGGAAATAGCCAAAAGTCTTTTTGTTCTCTTGAAATTTCCTGAAGATTTGATTGATCGTATCCAGGATACATTGCAAAGCTATTCAGAACAATTTGAAATTGTTGCATGGCTTGAAAATTTGCAGGAATCTCCTTTACCCATTACCGATATGCTGGTTGTCAATCTTCCCAAACGTTACGAAAATAACACAACCAACCCTGATGAAACATTACCCTCTGAATTAGATTGGTATGAAGCGTTTCACAAAAGTTTTGTACACAACACTTATGGCGCGTCCATCGATGCCTATGCTTATGCCAAATTTAACGAAGATGGCTCATCAGCCGGCGCACATGCTGAAACCAATTTGACCCTTATGGACAATACGTTTCAATTGGCTCAAGTGGATGCTAAAATTCTTGCAGCACCGCATCAAAAGGGTGATTCCTATGTGGATATCGACGTTCAATACATGGGCAACAGCATTTGGACATATCACTGGGCGGACACGTTAGACGTTCTTGAAGGTGAAAATGAACGCGTTTTTATCAAGGAAAAACATTATGTAAAAGATTTTACCATTGTTATTGTGCCTGTACATGTTGAAGCTGGCGGCTATGGTGCATTGGGCATTGAATGGAAAATGGAATTGGATGAAAACACTCAAACTGAATTTATGACACAATTTAAACCGGTTGTTGATGTTGCGGGCTATGCGCGCCTTGATGTTGATATGGGAATTGCATCTGGAAATATTAAAGGTAATCTAAGCCTCATAGAAAATGAATTTGTTGCAGAGGTCTTTGCCCAAATGATTGAAGAAAATGGCCAACTTGAAGGTTTGCTTTCATTTGTTGCTGAAAATGCACTTCAAGGACCAAAAGGGGAAATCAGTGTCAATGTTTCCTGGAATGGGACAACCATGTGCATGGAAGAAAAATGCTTGTTCGGCTTTTGTGTAGAAGTACCCGTGCAATGCTCTCAGGAAGGTGAAGACTTTCTTAAGCTTGTTGATTGGGATTTCTGGCAGGCCAAAGATGTTTTAATTAATACATTCGATGATTTACGACAAAACGTTGCTTTGATATCTTTGAATCAATAGATTATAAAACGAATCTGTAACAATCAAAACAATGCAGGGAAATATTTTTCCTGCGTTGTTTTTTTATTTTCAAAAGGAATAAAACACTATGGAAAACATACTGAATTACGCCAGCCAGACAAGTTCTTTTATATTTGTACTGGTCATTGTTCTTTCTCTTTTAATTTTCTTTCATGAACTGGGCCATTTTCTTTTTGCTCG
>PEAL01000495.1 GCA_002753725.1 Deltaproteobacteria bacterium | reverse complement strand
ATTGATTCATACTGTTTTAAATTCGAAGTGCGTTGAATTTTTTTTAGCAGCTTGCGACCTTTTTCAAGCCCTTGAGATATATACTGCCAATGCCCCTTCATTTTCCCCAGCACATGCCCCGGGCCATTCAAATTGATTTGATATTGTTCGTACAACGTATCATGAAAGTGTTTAAATTTAAGCAAATCCATCTGTATTTCCCCCTTTTTAATTGTTTCCGCTAAAAAAGGGTTGGACAGGAGACCACGACCTATCATCCACCCAACGGTCATTGGAAATCTGCTGGCAAGCATTTGAAAGGTAGAAAGACTTGTGATATCACCATTGTAAACCACCGGATGTTTTGACAGAGACAAACAGTCATTAAATCTTTCCAAATGCGGGGCACCTTCATACATTTGTTTTCCGGTTCTTGGATGGATAATGATCAGTGACAAAGAATATTGATTTAAAACAGGCAGTACAGACAAAATTTCATCTTCATGAAAGCGCCCCAGGCGTGTTTTAATGGATAAACGATTGGGAATTTTTGACAAAACGGTATCTAAAAAAATATTAATTTGTTCAGGATAGGGTAATAGGCCAGACCCGCGCATTTTTTTGGCAACCATGGGATAGGGGCATCCCAAATTCCAGTTGATTTCATCATATCCTAAATCATACAATCTCATTGCCAGACAAATAAAACCATCGGCATCCTTGCTTAATAATTGGGGGATCACCGGCATCGCCGGATTGTTTTCTGGTAAAACATCTTTGATATGGCGTGTGGGAATTGAGTCCCCTTTGACTGTTGTGATAAATGGACCAATAGCCAAATCAATGCCACTGAAGTATCGACTGAATGCGTTTCGATACGGGGCTTCAGTCAATCCACGCATTGGGGCGAGATAAAGTTTTATTGTATTTGATGCTTTTTTCAATAGATTAAATCATTGTTGCTGAGGTTTTTCAGGTAAAAATCGAACCAACCTTATTTTTTCTTGTGTTATGATATTTTCAAACATTAGTCAATGTGTTATAGATATTCATCAATAAATGAATAGAGTGTAACCAAAATTGCCGAAGCAAATTTTTTTCACCGACAAGTTTGGTTACACTCAAATGAATATGGAAACATACTGTTCAGCTTCCATATTCTAAAAAGACAAAAAGGAAAATTCACATGACACGCAAATCCCGCATTCTTGGTGTTGGCATGTATTTGCCGGAGCGATCCGTTCCAAATACAGAACTTGAACAAATTAAAAGCATGGAAACATCCGATGAATGGATCCAGCAACGAACAGGCATACAAGCCAGGCATTATGTTTCAACTGAAACAGGCACGGATATGGCCTATCATGCCTCAAAAGCAGCCATTGAACGTGCCAATCTTACAGCAGATGACATTGATTTTATAATTTTTGCGACGCTGAGTCCAGATCATTATTTTCCAGGAAATGGTTGTTTTTTACAGGATCAGTTATTTGGTGATCGACCGGTGGGGGCTCTTGATGTTCGAAATCAATGCTCGGGTTTTCTTTACAGTCTGACACTTGCAGATAGTCTGGTCAAAAGCGGCCAATACAACACCGTTTTAGTTGTCGGTGCAGAGGTCCATTCCAGAGGCCTGGATTATACAAAAAAAGGAAGAGATGTCACGGTTATTTTTGGTGATGGTGCGGGTGCTGCCATTGTTGGCCTTGCGCCGGATGGCCATCAGGGGATGTTGGGGCACGGCCTTCATTCAGAAGGAAAATATGCCAGTGCTTTATGGTTAGAATATCCAAACAATGCCTATGATTTTTTTATCACTCATGAAAACTTGGATGCAGGCCTTCACTATCCAAAAATGCAAGGTCGCCTGGTTTTTAAGCATGCTACCCGTCGAATGGTTGAGGTTTCAAATGAAGTTTTGACAAAAACAGGAAAAACTGTTGATGATATTGATGTTGTCCTGTTTCATCAGGCAAATCTTCGAATCAACCAGATGACCGCATCCATGCTGAAAGTTCCAGAGGAAAAAGTAGTCAATACCATTCAATGGACCGGCAATACAACGGCTGCAACCATCCCTATTTGCATGTGTGAAGCTGTTCGACAAGGAAAACTTAAAGAAAATGATCTGGTGTTATTGTGTGGTTTTGGGGCTGGTTTCACATGGGGAGCATCGCTACTGTATTGGTAAACAACCAGAGTTTGATGGACAGAATTGACGCCAATGGATAACCACCATTCTGTCCATCAAATCCTTTTTTTTATCATTCTGCCTAGGGCAGTCGACTTAAAAATTCTGCCCAATAAACATACCAGTCAAGCAAGTGTGGATAGCCATCCGGGCATTTTTCTTCTAATTATCGCAGGGCACCAATGATATCTGCATGATCACATGATCCTAAAATTCCCATATAGTTCCATTGTCCCTTTCGTGGTTTGCCATCAAAATCCTTGATGATGTCTGTTGATCCAAGAACCGGACCATCCATTGAATTGGTGTTGACCACACCATCGTTTTGCAACCATGTCTCATCAATTGGAATTTTGCCAGGCTCATTCCGAGTAAAGGACCCCATAAAAAGGGCTGCTGGAAACCAAATAAAATCCATCGTAAATTCAGGATATTGATGGTCACTGAATGGAGACTTGAACGTTTCTTCGGTTGCAAATGAAAAATAATAGACATCTTTTTGAGCATGCACCCACTGATTGAGCTGTTCTGCACCCTCAGGGGATAAATCAAAATCGCTGGTATCTGATGTCCGTCGCCATAGAGAATGACTTCTCAATCGTCTCGCATATTCCCAAAATGTTTCATTGGGTTTACGTTCTATTTCCCATTGATCCATTTTAAAGTCATACACCAGACCATCAATGGTTCGACTGAGCATGCTTCCTAAACGAATCATTCGCTGACCAAAAGGAAGTATTGTATGCATCATGTAATTTACTGTCATTCCATCATGTGGGGTTGAAATAGTGGTTACGCTGTGTACCCATTTTTTTCCGCCCATAAACAATGGCGAAAGATCGTAAGCAGGCGTTTTTTGATTTTCTTCAGCTGCGCCTTGTTCCAACAGGGCAACCAGTGCACGGGAGGTTTGCCCCCCTTGACTGTGAGCAACGAGGTGTATTTTATTTGTTTTTCCGGTAATCGGGTTCACTTCACCCCATTGAGGATAAATTCCTGGATAATATCTAGAAAACCGATGATGATTCGATTTTTCAGAATGGGCCAGCCCGTAATCTACATATCCACCTTTTATAAACGCATACAGCTCACAAGCTCTATCCCAGTTACTTGAAAATGGTCCAACAGCAGCGGAAAAAACTGGGTAGCCCCTATTTTTTAATTCTTCCTGTATATCAGTAAATCCTCCCCAATATTTATAACCTAACATTTCATCACGACCAAAGCCACCAAACCCATGAACCAAAACAATCGGATATATGTTAATCGTTCCAATTTTATGTAATGCCTTGCCTTCAGGCGTATAAAACAGTTGACTTGCTTTTTTTTCAGAACATCCGCTTAAAAGGATGATCATCACAATGCAAACAAATATTTTTTTATTCATTTTTTCTCCAAATTTTTGAAATATATGTATATATGCATTGTTTTGCAAAAATTGTTCCGCCATTGAAAAGCCCTACAGACAAAAATCCATTCTCTCTATTGCTGAAATCAACGATTAATATCGCGTATTGAAAAAAATGAATAT
>PEAL01000494.1 GCA_002753725.1 Deltaproteobacteria bacterium | reverse complement strand
GGGACTTAAAGTGTTGTTTTTAAACAAAATTCTTTTTAGCCTGACGGCTATGGGCTTCGCCCTGGGCTATATTAATTCGCCCTTTCAGATACAAATAAATCTAAAATGTCCGACTTTTTGGGAATGCGCCCCAGAAAAACGGGCGCATTAAAAATCTAAGGAACTCCCAAAGCTAAAGCTTTGGGACTCCAGTATTCATCGAATTAAGGATCGTGTCTCCGAAATTAAAATGAGGAACTTATTTTTCGAGCATTCCTAAGAAACAGTCGCACAAAACGGCATTTCTATGTCTATTTTTAATTAAGTAATCGTTTATAAATATTTTTAGCATCCAATATTACCAGCAGGTTATTTTCCAGCTTGCATACGCCATCAATGAGATCCTTTTCCATGATTTTTTTATCAAACTTTTCATGATAAATATCCTCTTCATATTTTTTATCTTCAATTTCCGATTCATCAACGATAAACACATCGCCGATTCTATCTACCAGAAAACCGAAAGAATCACCAACATCGTCTTTTAATAGAACAACACGCGACATTTCATCAATGTCTTTACTGTCAAATCCCAGAATTTTTCTAAGATCGATCACTAAATTAATATGGCCCCGGATGTTCACATACCCTCTGATTTCTTTGGATGAATGAAAAACAGGCGTCAACGCCACACCCGAATTGATCTCTTTAACATTTAAAATATCAACACCATAATGATGCTTGCCAATCCAAAACGTACAGAATTGCCGTAAAAAAACGGTAGAGGTTGCTTCTATAAGTGTGTTATCCCTTTGATATGAATGAATATTTTTTTCACGTATGCTTAAAAGTTCAGACATTTCAGACAAGAGGGCTTCCCTGTCAATTTTTACATGATAGGCATTAAAACCAGCATCAAGGGATTTTAAACGATCCGCTTCCGTGTTTAAAGATGTAACTGCAATAGAGGGTAAGTTATCATACGCTTTATCCTTGCGGACTGTTTTCATAAATTCCCAGCCATTCATTTCCGGCATCTCAATATCAGATATGATAATATCAAAGTTGAATTGATTCAACAGCACTAAAGCTTCCTTTCCATTCATGGCGGAAGACACCTTGTAATTATCTGACTCAAAATATCTTTTTTCAAGTTGCTGTAAAAATTTTGAATCTTCGACCAAAAGAACATGTCTGCCTTTTTCTGGTGGTGGTGTTTTCAGACGTCGATCTTCAAACCAGTTGGGCTCAGCAATTTCGATGAGTCTAAAAATATCCAAAAAAAGCGTAATTCGGTCTTGAATAATGGCTGAACCCAGGAGGCCATCACGTTTCAGGGTATCAACATTTAATGTTTTGGGAACGGATCGAATGTCTTCAACATGTGAGAAAAGAATTCCAAAGGCTCGTTTGATATGTTTGGGTAATAGCAAGAACATATTATCTGTCATCGTGCAGGGTGAAACCTTCAATACTGTATTTAAGCGCAAGACTTTCGTTTCAATACCGTCAATGACAATATATTCTTTTTCCCCAACCTTTTCAATTTGAGAAAGTTTAATGTGTTCAATGCGTTTGATCAATGTCAGAGGAAGAGCAAACAGTTCATCAGGGCCACTTTTAAACAACAGGGCGGACTGAACCTCATTTTTTATTTCTGAAAGATGTATATCTTTTTCAAAATATTGTAAATATTCTCTCATTGAAATTCCAGCATGATGTGCAACGCCTTCGATATCCAGAATTAATGCCACCATGCCATCTCCCAGGACTGTTGCGCCGGAATAAATGTCAATTTTTTTCGTTATGTTGTGCATGGGTTTAACAACAATTTCTTCCATGCCATGCACTTTATCCACAATCACTCCAAAATGCCGGCTACCGACTTTTACAACAACAAAATCCAGCTTTTTTTCTTTTGCATTCAGCCGATTTTTTTCATTCATACCATATAATTCTGTGATCTTTGCACGAACATCGTCTGTGAACCTTTCCGGCCGTTTTAAAATTTCATTTAAGCGGATCAATGGCAACAGCTTTCCCCTTAACCGGTAGACCTCGCGATTACCTGCTGTTTCAATTTTTGTGTGTATGTCATTGTCATAAAGGGAAACCAACTCTTCAAGGTTAATTTGTGGAATGGCATAGCGCATATTATCAATTTCAACAATGAGACTGGGAATGATCGCCAATGTCAGGGGAAGTCTGAGATGAACGGTGGTACCTTCGTTAACAGAGGCGTTCAGTTCCAGAGACCCTCCAAATTGTTCGATAGACGTTTTGACAACATCCATACCAACACCGCGTCCGGAAACATTGCTCACTTTATCAGATGTCGAGAATCCTGGTATCATGATAAATGACAAGACTTCCTTATCATTCATATCTGCCAGTTCTGATTCTGTTTTAAAGCCGTTATCAATGAGTTTTTTCTTGATAATTTCAGGATCAAGGCCTCTCCCATCGTCTGTAATAGTGATATTGATTTGTCCAGCTTCATGGTAGGCTTGAATGGAAATGGTTCCTTTATC
The DNA here is from genome assembly GCA_002753725.1 of Deltaproteobacteria bacterium. Classification (GTDB taxonomy): domain Bacteria; phylum Desulfobacterota; class Desulfobacteria; order Desulfobacterales; family Magnetomoraceae; genus Magnetomorum. Next base: position 1,195 of record PEAL01000494.1, on the reverse strand, counting down.
TGATTTTCCTTTTCTGATTCTTTCTTCAGGGGGTTCAATGCCATGATCGCAGCAATTGCGAATCAAATGGGTGAGTGGGTCTGACAGGGTTTCCAGAATTGATTTATCAAGCTCAACCTCGTTTCCAAATGTAATGATATCAATTTTTTTATTCAGCTTTTTGGATAAATCGCGAACAATTCTTGGCAATTTTCCAAGCAATGAACCAATGGGCTGCATACGTGTTCGCATAATGGTTTCTTGAAGTTCGGACGTTACCAAGTCTAAATCTTCGACAGAAACAGCATCAACATGATCCATAGAAGCCAGTTGTCGATTTCGAACAAGTACCAGCTCACCAACCAGTGTCATTAACTGATCTAAAATTTGAACATCAACACGAATGGTCTCTGAATGCCCTCCCAATAACCTGGGGGGGGATAGTTCAGATTGAAGCTTTTTACCTTTGGATACCGTTGTGTTGATGGGTTTTAATTCTATTTCTTCAGATTGAGCCGCTAAGCTTTCATTGCTGAGGGATTCATATATGATAACATCATTGACATGACGCATTGGCCGCTTCATCTTAACAGGTGGTGATGGTTTACCAGAAATAGTTTTTTCAGCGATAGTTTCACCTTCGTTAAGTTCTGTATCATCGTCATCTTGTTCGGATTTTGTTGAATGCGTTTCATCATGGGAATTTGAATCCTGGATAGACTCTGTCTCTATTTGTGTGAGTTGTATAACATTTTTTTCGGGAAGCCTCATTGACAGATGGATCATTTCCTTTTCTAATAATGTGCCATACAACACATTGTATATTAAAGGTTCGCTTCTCAGATCCTGAATAAAAATTTCAGCCTGTGTATCAATATTTGCATCAATAATCGTACCCATTTTTTGTAATTTACTGACAAGGTAAGTGGGCATTTTATTATCTTCATAGAGGTTGAATTGAAGAATGTACAGGTCATGATTGGGGGACAGATTATTTATCATTGAAACATTGATGTTAAATCCAAATTTCTGACACACAGATTCCATTTGATTTTTTTCTATAACCCTTTTTGGGGAGGGAGTGTTCATGTTGTTTGCAGGAGAGGCATTGTTTTTTTTAAATTGTTTTGAATGGGTCAGATGAACAATCTTTTCTTTGACATGAGTAATATCAATATCCTCACTCTTTTCAATATCCTTGATCATCATTGAGAGC
>PEAL01000493.1 GCA_002753725.1 Deltaproteobacteria bacterium | reverse complement strand
CGCATCCCAGGCGGTGGTGCAGCTTGTAATTGTTTTAATAAAGGTTCCATATTGGGCATCAACTCCAGTAATGGTTGATAGGTTTGATATGCATACCGTGCTTCAACGGGCGGGCCAGGTAAACCGGCAACAGATGGGTTCAGCATGAACCGAAGCGCGCCTTCTGCCCTTGATTCCATGTAGGCTACGCCGATGAAAGCATCCATATGTAAATTAAGAAAATTTTTAGATTCCATATATACTGTTGTTTTCCATCCTTTACCGATGGATTCCGGTTGATCCACAAATAAAAGTCCACTTTCATCATAATAAAATGGATACAGTTCGTCAGAAAAACGCATATCATGCGGCGGGGTTTTGGGGATATAGACCACATTGATCAAAAATAGCGTGTCTCTGAAAATTCCTGGCAAAAGGGTTTCAAACTGAGAGATATATATTCCCAAATCGCCGACCCCTCTGTCATCAACGCGATATACGCCGCTTTTATTTGAAAATATTTTGCCAAAGGTAAAACGCTCATTATCCTCACATCGCCGGAGATATACCAGTCGGTATGCCGATTGTTTCAGCCCTGTATAATGAGACAGATCAACAGACAGGCCAATGCCATCTGTTTCAATATCATACGCCATATTGGGGTATGTAGACTTTCGGGCGGTATCTTCCCGCAAATTCGTGGGAAAACCATCGGTTGTGGGGAGTCGGCCAAATGTCAGGGCCATGGGAATATCCTGGACAGGTTCAAAAAAAACATCCGCATAAACCCTCTCAACTTTTAAAGCAATGTCTGATGGGGTTCTGGATTGATTGATAAAATTGACTTCAGGGTAAACCGGGGCATCATCATCTGCCCATATATGATACATGGACAATCTGGAATGAAATCTCAGCCAGGAACCGACAGAGGCTTTAAGATTCAAACGCAATCGGTTTGATGGCAAGGCTGATACCTGTTCATGTTTTTTGGGGCCAAGAGAGATTCCTGTAAATTGAATGGTGTCATGACCTGTAAAATCATACCAGTCAAATCGCGTGCGTAGGTCAGCTCTGACTTCTACATGATCGACAAGACTTTTCTTTTCAACTTCATCCAGAATATCGATAAAATCTTCCATATCTAATTTTAAATTTTCAACTGTTTCCTCAGGAGAGGTATCCTCCTTTTGACGATCTTCCTGATCTTCTATCCCTTCGATACGTTCTGTGATATCATCCAGTTGTTTCAAAATAATATCAAACTCTTCTTTATAGACAGCATCCTCGCATCCGGCTGTTATTGGCATGCCAGGAAAAAAAGGCACGAAAAGGATAGTGATTGTGAAAATCAGTTGAAAAAATAGTCTTTTTTCAAATAAGTTCTGCATCCGCTCCTCGTGTATATTGACGTTATGAACAAGAATCATTGGTTCCATCCGCTTATTTTAGACCAACCGCTTCAGGCTGGTCTGAATCTGCTGCATGGCGGATTAAATACTCCGAAACATTTTTAATTTCAGTTTCCGTAAATAGATCAGATATATCTTTCTTTCGTTTGTGTTTATCCCGATGAAAAAATCGTCGCCATTGGGTTGAAGCATATTTACTGGGTGCAAAAGCTTTAACATCACCATTTTCTTGATGGCACGAACCGCATTTATTGATAAAAATATCTCTGCCATTTGAAGCCATTGAGATGGAAACCCAAATAAAAACAAGTAATATCATGTCAACAAGTATACGAAACATTCGTTTCATTCCTTATCGCTCCTTTCCGGTATGTTTAACCCATAAAACCTGTGACAGGTTAAAATTTTTTTCATCATTTGTATCAAAATTTAGCGTCCATCAAGAAATAAGTGTTTGTTACGTTATGATCAACAACCAATGGTTCTCCATAATAAAAACTCAAATTCTGATCATAATCATGACGGGTCACTGTATGACCGATACGAAGCATAAAATATCGGGAGATGGGTTGAAGAATATAAAAATCCCAGACTTCTCCACGAGTCGATAATTTATGTAATGGGTCTTCACTGGCTTCACCAAAATTCATCCAGTATTTTGAACCATGATTATATTCAATGCCCACTTTAGGACAATTCTTTATTTTCAAAGGCAGATTGGCTCGTCCCCCCACATGAATACAATGTCCTTCACGATCTGAAAAACCATTGTAGTTGAGCAGGCCTATGGGTGGTGGTGAATTTTTCAGTGTATCATACACAGAAGCAAGCTCTCCAAAGCCTTTTTCGTTTACCAGGACGTCAAAATTTTCATATGCCTGTCGTGCAGGTACGGGATCAAATGGCTGGCCTGCTTCACGCGGGTATACCATAAATTCAAGAGCACCTTTAGCATGTGTTTTCATATAGCTGATTCCGGCAAACCAGTCAAAATTGAACCCCAATAATTCTTTGGATTCAACAAAGAGTGTATATTTTGTAAGATATCCTAAAGAATCCTCCCCCTGTGTGCCCAAAAAAGGATCGTCGTCATAAAAAGCAGCCAACTCATCCGTATACCGGAAATCAGGTTTTCCCGCTTTTGGAATATACAACACATTGAAAATGGCCAGTAAGCCGCCAAAGAAATCCGGGATATGTGTTTCAAGCTGAAACACACAAAAATGGATGGGATCCATGGATTCTTCATCAACACGATAAACACCTGACTTTTCTGATAACAATTTTCCCATAAAGTATTTTTCATTGTCATCATATCGAAGAGAAAAAATGAAGCGAGCAGCTGTTTGAGGAAGATGCGTCAATGGTTCCAAATCTAATGAAAACCCAAGACCATCGGATTCAACATTATAAGCAATGGCTGGATAGGTCGATTTTCGCGGTGTATTTTCACGAAAATCTGTTGGTAAACCATCTGTTGATGGTAATCGTCCGAAAGTAAATGCCATGGGCAATTTTTCCAGAGGCGAAAAAAAATAATCCACATAAGCCCGTTCAACTTTTAAGTTAATATCTCCGGGAACGCGTGTTGTATTTAAAAAGTTGACATCTGGATACACAGGAAAATCATCGTCTGACCAATGTCGAAGCATGACCAGTCGAGAGGTAAATTTTAAATTATCGGAAATATTGGCACGCAGGTTCAATCGAAAGCGATTGCTCGGTTGAAGGTTAATCTGTTCATGAAGTTTTCGTGTAGTGGGTTCATTTGTGAACCGCAAATTATCATGTCCGCGAAATGTGTACCAGTCGAGGCGAGTTCGAATTTCAGCGCCAATTTCCAGGCGATCCACGATGGATTTTGTTTCAACGCGCTCAAGCACTTCAGACAATTCAGCCATATCTTTTTTCAGCAGGTCTAACAATCGCTGACTGGCTTCCGGCAATTTTTTTTCATCGTGTTTCTGATACAACGCATCAATGCGCTTATTTAATGCATCAATTTCATCCAGTATCGGAATAATATCTTCAGGTGTGACATATTTTTCTTTTGCTAAAGCGAATGTTCCGGAAAGAACGAACAGGATGATCATTCCAGATAAAAAGCGTCTGAAGAGATGCTGCATTAAAAACCTCCTAATCGTTATCATAAAAGCCTGTAATCCTGATTCTAATCATCAGCATAACGTTCATGAATCGATCGTCTAAAATCCTATTTCTTATTTCTTATTTCTTAATCCTATAATCCTAAAATCCTAAAATCCTAATTTCTTAATCCTAAAATCCTAATCATCAGCATAACGTTCATGAATCGATCGTCTAAAATCCTATTTCTT
>PEAL01000492.1 GCA_002753725.1 Deltaproteobacteria bacterium | reverse complement strand
TTTTGCAGTTATTACAGGCGGCGGCGGCGGGATAATGGAAGCTGCGAATAAAGGTGCAGCAAGTGCAGGCGGGAAATCTATTGGACTGAATATTCGTTTACCAATGGAACAAGTTCCAAACAGTTTTTCGAATATTAAACTTGAATTCAGGTATTTCTTTATTCGAAAATTTATGTTTATTAAATATGCACTCGCTTACATCATTATGCCTGGCGGATTTGGTACATTAGATGAATTGTTTGAAGCAGTGACATTAATTCAAACACAACGCATTAAGCCATTTCCGGTGATCCTTGTTGGATCAGATTATTGGAGGGGATTAATGGACTGGATTAAAAATCGTTTACTACAAGACCAATGTATTAGTATTGAAGATTTAGATATTCTTCAAATCCTTGATGATCCAAATGATATTGTTAAAACTATCAAAAAAGTTATTATATATTAATATGTCTGTCCAGAAAATCTTATATTTTCTATGCGAAGATTAACTTTTTGAAAAGGAGAATAAAATGAAAGTTGTTTGTATTTATGGTAGTCCTCGACCCAAAGGTAATAGTGCAACGATTGCCAACTGGATTCTTGAAAAAGGGCAACAAAGGGGTAATGATATTCAATCATATTATTTGAATAAACTGGTTTATAGAGGATGTCAGGCATGTATGGCATGTAAGATGAAAATTGAACAATGTGTGGTGAACGATGATCTCACAGGTGTTTTAGAGGCCATCCGGCATACCGATGTATTAATTATGGCAACACCAATTTATTTTGCTGATATTACTGCCCAATTAAAAGGCTTGATTGATAGAATGTATTCATATTTTGTGCCTGATTTTTTAACCAATCCAAAACCGAGCCGGTTATCATCGGGTAAAAAATTAATATATATCCAAACACAAGCGCAACCCTCCCAAGAGATGTTTTTAGATGTTTTTCAAAAATATGAATTATTCCTTCGAATGATGGGATTTACAGAGATTCATCTCATACGCGGCTGTGGTGTTAGGGATTTGGGTGAAGTTGACGCAAGAAATGACATTCATGATAAAGCAATAGAAATCGCGCAGTCAGTGTTTGGTTAATTTAATCTACTAGCCAACTCAGGAGGGACAGGGTGGGGTGCAGACGTGCTATTGTAAAAATCTTTTCAACAACAATCAGGTTTTCGTCCACTATCCCCGATTCAAGAAAAAATAAAGACCACAAAAAACGTTAGAACCAGAAATGTTGAAATTTATAAATGGGAAAGTTTTTTCCTTATTTATGTCCAACAAATGGATTAAAGTATCCATGTTTGATATTTGGAAAAGTTGATTGAATGTATTGAATTAAGTGACGTATTCCCATAGGATGCTCTAATTGTTGATCTGTGTTAGATTGCATTGCTTGATAATAGATCAATGGATCTATATTTAAATTTCGCCATTGGATCAAGTGAATTGGATATTTTTTTAGAAAAGATGTTAAGGCATGCACTTCATGAGGATGATCTGTAACTCCTGGAAAATGAAGATAATTTAATGAAACATGCTTTCCTAACCTAAGTGCAATATCAATACTTTGAATAACATCCTCAAATTGATATGATGCAGGACGAAAATATGCGTGATATTGGTGTGGCTGAAAACTGTTGATGCTGACACGCATTGAATCTAAGCCTACTTTGAATAAGGATTCAATGGCTTTAGGCAGGCTAGCGTTTGTATTTAGATTGATTGTTCCTTTTGATGTATGATGTCTGATTATTTGAATAGCTGATTCAATAACTTTACTTTCAAGAATTGGATCGCCTTCACAGCCCTGGCCAAAGCTAACGACTGGTTTATGTACTTTTCGAAAATGAGCTAATGCAATTTCTGCAATTTCTTCGGGGGAAGGTGTAAATGAAATGCGCTGTTGACTACATGACATGCCACTATTGGATTGAAGTGAAAGGCAGCCAATACATCGTGCATTACAATGTCTTGATGTAGGAAGAGGGGCTTCACATCGGCCAATAAAAAAATTTTTTGCAGCAGGACATGAGTAGGTTAACGCACATTTTTCAAGATGCCTACGAAGACGATTTTCAGGCATTTGCTTAATGTAAGTTTCAATGCCAGTTTTAACTTTATGAACAGGCATTTTTCTCAAATCTTGCCTTTTTTCCCAATCCACTTGAACAGATGCTGTAACGATTTTATTTTTAGAAAAACCACATGCACCATAAGAAAATAAAGGCAAAAGGGATGCATTTTTATGTTCAATAAAGGGGCATCCATGAGTTACAGCAAAACCAGGTGAATTAAAAACAGCGACTGGATAAAGAGGTGTGCCAGGTTCGTAAGGGTTTTCATCAACAATTTCAATTTGTTTTTTTCGGATATGATATAAAACTGCCGATCTATCTTTTAAAAACATTAACTCACTGCCATAAGGCATGGGAATGACATCTTCTTGTGTTAATGGCGACCATTTATTAAATCCAATAGATCCTAATGCGGCATATTCATTTAATTCAAATATTTTCCCCTGATGATCTGCGACTAATGGAGATATTGGGATATATCCAGGTTTTGAGTTATGGAATCTTTTTTGTTTCATATTTAAAAGTAAACAAATGCTTGATTTTTGTCAATGGAGAAGTTGAGTATAATTGCTGCTGCGGTAAAAATGTATGCAAATACTGAAAAACTAATTGACATACCTGATATTCAAAATAATATTTTAAACAGTTATGTCGCTGATATGGCAAAATACACCACGAATTCCGAAAGTGTAAAAATCAGAGCTGCATATAATTCTCTTCCCAATCAACTTGCTAAAAACAACAAAAAATTTCAGTATAAAATTATTCAAAAAGGTGGGAATGCAAAGATATTTGGTACTGCAATTGAATGGCTTGTTTTTTCTGGTGTTGCATTAAAATGTCAAAAAGTTGAAAACGCATTAATGCCTTTAGCTGTTCATACTGACTTGAGCAGTTATAAACTTTATATGGCTGATACAGGGCTTTTGGTTATGAAATCTGGTTTGGCGTATCAAACCATATTGTCAAACCTGGAAACAGAAAATATTTTTTTAGGTTCACTTGCAGAAAATTATGTAGCACAAGAATTGGCATCAAAAACTTATCCGCTATTTTATTGGGAATCAAAAGGAATTGCAGAGATTGATTTTGTCCTTCAGGATGGCGAAAAAATTATTCCTATTGAAGTTAAATCAGGAACTCATACACGATCAAAAAGTTTATCTAACTTTGTTAAAAAATATAAACCTGATTATTCAATTCGCATATCAGCAAAAAATTTTGGATTTGAAAATATTATTAAATCAATACCGCTGTATTCAGTTTATAATCTAAACATGAATTGAATTGATGGTTAAAAGCATTGACAAATAGAAAACCTATACTTTTAGACCTGTACGAATCCTTAATATTTATGGACACTCTGTATTATATTTTTCAACCTGAACTTGATTTTATCTATTCTATATGCTAGAAAATTAAAATTTTATAATAGAAATAGATAATTCTTTAATCAATCAACCGATTAATCTGATTATATATTTAAAACAATTATATCTAAAACAAATACATTTTCTTTTCAATGGTATAAATATGGTCCTGCACATCAAAAAAACTTCCCAAATTGGATCAAAAAGTCTATATAGCGTTTTATTGTTTATTATGATAAATGGGATGATATGTATTTATGGCAGCCTGGGTTTGGCTTCTGATATGCCG
>PEAL01000491.1 GCA_002753725.1 Deltaproteobacteria bacterium | reverse complement strand
GCTGCATATTTTTTTTTTTTTTTTTTATTTAATGTCACCTATAAAAGTATTATGGTTGAATCATCAAATAACAATCAATTGTGGTTATCTGCTGAAAATATCATGGGTATTAATAATGGCGATACCATTTCTTCATGGCCGGATTTAACTGATCTGAGCAATGATTTGTACCAATCCATCAATGATTCAAAACCCACATACCACACCAATGTAATCAATGGCCTGCCTGCGGTCAGGTTTAATGGCAGCACCCAGTTTTTGGAAGGCCCGCCCATTTCTGCACAGACCCTCTTTGCTGTTATAAAGGTCGATGCGGATGCGCCTGTGGGTGCAACGCTGATTTCAGATATCAACAATCCGGAATATGATAATATCCGCATTCAGTCCAATGGACTATGGGAAATCGGCGGCGAGATTAATTTTGCCCAAAGCAGTGTTTATGTCAATGGTGAACCCACCAATGCGTATCAAAATGACCAATTTCATATCCTCACACTCCAAAGCACCATGCAGCGGGATTTTCAGTTTGAAATGGGAAAATCTCAAACCGATACCTTTTTTAAAGGGGATCTGGCTGAGCTGATCGTTTTTAAAGACAATTTGTCTACCTTTGAACGAAAAAAAATGGAAAGTGAACTGGGAACAAAATACGCCATTGTCCTTCCCAATGATATTTATGCCGGTGATTCTGATGATAAAGGCAATTACACAAAAGATCTTTCCTATATGGGAAAAGCAGTGGATGAATTACAGGCTTCCGGCGGAAGTAAAGGCCTGACCCTGGTCAATGATTCATTTTTACAGGATCATGGCGATTATATGATGTTTGGCCATAATGTAGACACCAACACATTGACAGCCCAAAATTTGTCTCAGGATGTTCAACTGCGATGGTCACGTTCCTGGTACATTGACATGGATGATGTCAATGGTAATGGGGGAAACATTTCGTTTCAATTCAATTATGCTGCATCCGGCTATCCCAACACCCCCATTGGTGTTCATGCACTGATTTATACACCTGACAATGGCGGTCAATTTGGAATTCTTCAGACAAAATTAATTCTTGCCGGTGATGAAACAATATTTGATGTGAATGTTCAGGATCTTTCTGATGGTTATTACACCCTGGGACTAATTTTTCAAAATGATGAATATGTAATTAATATCACAGGCATTGGAAAAGATGCAGAAACCACAGGTTCAATGGCTGAAAGTGCCGGACTGACTGTTGAAAATATCTCTTTTCTTCATGACAATGGCGATTTTATGCTTTTTGGCCATAAAACCCCTGTGAATCAAATTGTAACCGATGATCTCCCCCAAAGCATTGAAGCCCGATGGTCAAGATCGTGGTTTATTGATTTTACCGATCAAAATGACAATGGCGGTGATGTCAAACTGACATTTAATTATGACAATGGCGATTTACCCGGAACGCCGACCGGTATGCATGCCCTGATTAAACGCACAGATGAATCCGCCAATTTTGAAGTCATTGCCACGCAACTGATTCTTTCAGGCACTGAAACCCAATTTACGCTGAATGTCAATGATTTGGGTGATGGTTTTTATACCCTGGGACTGGTGAAAAATTTTGCAGCAGAAAATGGCAATCATGTGCTTGATTTTGTTGGAATTTATAAAATTGATCCTTATTTTATTTCATCCAATCATTCTGCCGGTCTTAAAATAGAAAATATCAGCTTTTTGTATGATGACTGGGATTATCTGGTATGGGGCCATCAAACACCTGAACTCACCCTTGCCAATGACGATTTACCCGGCAATATTAATTATCGATGGAGCAGAGATTATTACATTAATTTTTCAGACACCAATGAAAATGGCGGCGATATTGTCATTAAATTCGATTTTATCAGCGCAGGCTTTGGTGAACCTTATGATGCTGAATATTTTCTGATGAAAAGAAATGTGTCAACAAATATATTTACAGAAATCGTTGGGGCTGTGCCTGAAATTACCGACAGATCAGTCGATTTTGTCATGGATGTATCCAATCTTGATGATGCCTATTATTGCATTGGTATGAATCTCATCCTTGAAATTGAAGATTTAACCGGCACGCCGGCAGGTTTACCCATATCATCAACAGCCAATCAATTGTCATTATGGCTGAAGCCTGAAAAACTGGTGTATCAGGCCAGCGGTAATCCAACATCACAATGGATGGATGCCTCTGACAAGGCGGTTCATGCCGTGCAATCCAACAGGGATTCACAGCCGGCATTTATTCCTGATGCCATTAATGGTCATCATGCTCTGAATTTTGATGGGTCCAATGATCATTTAAATGGGCCCAATGAAAGCATTAAAGCCAGAACTTTTTTTGCTGTGCTGAAAGTGGATACCGATGCCCCCTATCTATCCTGCTTATTTACTGAAAAGGATTCCGATAACAACAATATCCGAACCAATGTTCCGGTTTCAGTATGGCGTGCCCCGCAGCATTATGCAGATGATAATGATTTTTCATATCATGGTTTTGGGGCGGTGAATGGCTATGAAACAGATCATCATGATTGTGAATACCACATTCTGACCCAGATGAGTGAAACACAAAAAGATCTTGAATATCGTATCAGCCAGACAATGCATCACCGACATTTTAAAGGTGACTTATCCGAACTTATCATTTTTTCAAATGCCCTGAACAAATCGCGTCGCCGGATTATTGAAAACTATCTGTCAGCAAAGTACAATATTCCCATTGCCGGAGACCGCTATGATGGTGACAGCGATTCGCTGGGAAATTATGATATTGAAGTTTCTGGCATTGGAAAAGATTATGATGGTAATTCAACACAGGCCAGTTCTGGGGGGCTATTAATTGACAATATTTCTTTTCTTCAGGATGATGGCGATTATCTGTTATATGGGCATCATACAAAATTCAATATCATTACAACAAAACATTTAGCCGCAGATTCCGGTTTAACCCGATGGCTCAGAGAATGGTATGTGGATATAACCGATATCAACGATAACAGCGGCACAGTCAAACTGACCTTTGATTACAGCAAAGCAGGATTTTATACACTTCCCCCGGCAAACGTAGCGCTTTTGGGACGAAATGATACACAATCCGAATTTGAAATCATTCCCAATGATTTTGTCATTGATAAGGACAGTGTTTCATTTATTGTTCAGACGCAGGACATTGCCGGCAAATATATCACCATCGGATTGCTTCCCAGTGATTTTATGATAGATCTCACTGATTCCAACGCATACTTGAATGCCGGCAATGAAGTAGACATTATCAGCACGTCATTTAGTGTTGAATTGTGGGCAAAACGTTCATATTCATCCTGCACAGCATATAATTCCATTATTGGACATGGAGAAGATCTTCAGGATTATGCTGCCCTGTCCATTGGATTTCATAACTGCACATTTCAAATTGATTTTTATGGGGATGCCTTACAAACACCCGCAAATTATAATGATCTGAACTGGCATCATTGGGCAGTCACCTATGACAGCAGTACACAGGAACGAATTATTTACTGCGATGGCGAGGAAGTCGCCAAAGATACTGCCAGCGACAATTATACTGGTTCAGGATCATTTACCATTGGCAAATGTCCCCTGGGATATTTCAATGGTCAGGTGGATGAAATTCGTTTATGGAACAATGTTCGCAGTCCGGATGATATTCGTCAACATTTGCATCGGTCAATGCGTATTGACTCACAGGGCCTTGAAGCATA
>PEAL01000490.1 GCA_002753725.1 Deltaproteobacteria bacterium | reverse complement strand
TTCACACGACGCTGGAGTGTCACTTTATGCATTCCCACGCTGGAGCGTGGGAACGAGTTCATGGGCGATTAGAGAAAATCAACAGATACTAGTTAGTTATTTTTTTTTCCGAATTTTTTTTCATTAGAGCCTATTTACTGAGCCTCACCTAATTTTATATATTGGCTCTATCATTAGGACAACTCACCCCCATCCAAATCATTGTTTCTTGACTGGGTTTATTGCAAAATTGGTTCATTTCATTCCATATGTTATGAATTCTTGTTTCAAAAGGTTCATTAACATTCATGCCAATCCAATGATGAATTTTCGCAAGACTTAAATACTCTCTTTTCCCAGTCTCTGGGTTTAAATGATACCCTTTTGCAAGTCCGCTAGAATAAAAAAACAACGTATCATGTGTTTTTAAATTAAACTGTTGCGTGTTAAAAGCGTTGCTATTTTGTTTGCCGATATGATGCGCTGTGTTTAATTCGTTAATCTCAATTTTATTTTGTTCTGATAAAAGGATCATATACTCAGTTGCGTTACACAAGGAAGGTATTGTATTCCCACGAATAGCTTCGATTATGTTTTGCTCAAAATTAATGCGATAATAAGAACAGTTAAAGGAAACCTTTAAGGGAGAAATATCCTTAAAATAGTCATTTAATTGTCCAAAAAATTCATGAATCATGTTTTTTGTATTGCCGCATGTTTCATAAAATAATTTCTCAATAAATAACGATTGGCTAACAATATTGCGGACAGGGCCATTTAAATTGACAAATAAAATAAAGCTATCTTGACCTGTATCACACATAGATGCCCAACCAATATTTTGGTTTGTAAGCGGGGCTGCACAAGAAACAATATTTAATTGCTTTGATTGATTATGAACTGGGGTTGTATTCATCATTTGGCGCATGGTTTCAAATGTATAATCAATCCATTGATCCGCGTTTGTATTTGATAGATTGTCATTTTGAATACTATCGGCAATCCCTTTGGTTATGTCAGACAATAGGGAAAACATATTTTGAGATGAAGAGTCTGGTTTTATATAAACACGAATAATATCAATATATGATGTAATATTATCCAGGATTGTTTTGCCATCAAGAGCTTCATTCGTGGGTTGTTCATGAGATTCATTTCTATTGATAATTTTAGAAATAGAGATGGGGAGTGGATAAAAAACAGATGATCGACTATCTTGATAGATTTCCTGGCATGCATTTCTTGCAAATTGGGTATCAATGAATTTATTTAAGTCAATCATTGTACCAATGCCCATGTCTTGAATCATATATTTTTGAATTCTATCAAAATCCTCAACTACTGGAAATAAATCATCAGTTTGAATTCCTTTTTTTTCAGTTAATACTTTTTCAAGGGTATTTATTGTTAAACCTAGAGATTGCTTTGGGTCTAAAAATTGAACAGCAATTTCCGCAGAGGTTTCTGGAAATCGCGTAATGTATTGGCCTGCTTTGACAAGCATATTTGTAAATTCTTGTACAGCATCATTATAAGTATTAATAAACTCATCTCGGCATGCAACCACACAGCAAGGGTGATAATCCCAAATTTCACTTGAATAGAATAAATAATCACCAATATTGGATGCAATGGCTTTTGATCCAATAGGTTCTGCAACCATATATCCTGCGACATCTGCGTGTTGTGATAAGAAATCTGGCATTTTAATGGGAGGGACAACTTCAAAAAATAGATTCACATTATCTTGACTTGACAGTCCGGGATTAAGACCCATTTCTTTAATAAACATATTCGAGAGCATATGATGAATGGATAATAAATGGGGTATATAGAATGATTTAGAGCGAAAAAAATCCTTAAGTGATTGATTTGATATATTTTTACGTCGTTTAATACAAATGCTGCCACTTTTATGGGCCAAAAGGATCATGCGTATGGGGGCACCCACACTAAAAAGGTCCATTGCAATGGGTGCCAGAATAAATGCTGCGTCAACCTCTTCTTTTTCCAAAGCCTGTTGAACAGGATTCCAACCAGGCATGCAGTGGGTTTCAAGTTCAAAATATTTGGGTTTAAGTTTTCCTAAAGCAATTAAGTGTTTGAGTACCCCCAGTGTCAGATGATCAGTGATTTGGATATGGGCAACATGTAAACGCACTTTACCCGATGGCGTTATGCGGTTATCTTTATCTTGAGCATCGATTAATAGATCTTCATCACTTTCGTTTCCATACACTTTATCAATGGCGTGCTTTAATTCCTCAGATGTGAAGGGTTTTGTGATATACGTATTTGCCCCGGCTTTGATAGCTTTAACCATTTGTTTTCTTTCGCCTTGGGCAGTGGCCATAATAAATGGAATGGTATGAAACGGATCGTTTTTCTTTAACCATAATAGGAATTCATAGCCATCCATATTGGGCATATTCCAGTCACTAATAATTAAATCAACTTGTTTTTGTTCTTTTAGAATTTTTATAGCATTCTCTCCATCCACTGCTTCTAAAACGTGAGAATATCCAAGTTCATTTAAAATATTGACTGCCATTTTACGAACAACTCTGGCATCTTCAACAATCAGAACAATCTGTTGAGAAATTTCGGTCATAATTTATTCTCCATGAATATATCAGTATGACATTTTATGGAATTTCAATCCCTACCATCCGCATATCATTTTTAGGGTATTCAATAAAATTATCAATGATATCTTGCCATACATGGCGAAGCATATATGTTAAAGGGTCATCCTTATATTTTAGTAAGATGTCATCTAAAATTGTAAAGTCCATTTTAACCAAGGATTGTTTGTCAGCCGAAAAGTCAGTGACGCATTTAGAATGAAGAATTAAACGATCCCCAGATGACAAACGAAGTCGATGTTTCGCTGAGTCAAGCATCGATGTTGTACCCAATGATTCTCCTTCCCCGCCAATTGCTCTTGGAATGGGGAGTCTTTTTTTAATAAAGATAATCGGAGGATAAGCTGTTGAAGCGGTTTCAACCTCCATTGCGTTTAAGTCAATATGAAGATATTGGCCGCTAAACTGACAATTAGAATAAGTTTGAGTCAAAAGATATTGATTTACATCATTAAAGTAGTCTTCTGGTGTACGTTCATTTAATCGATTTTGTTCAAAAAAGGTTTTAAATAGGATGGTATAATAAATCGCCTCATAATCATCATCACCCAAATCACCAAGAATTAAATCAAATCCTTTATTTGTGCGTTTATAGTCTGAAAAACATCGTTCACATGAATTTACTGTCCATTCACGAATACTCAAAGGAAAGCCATTTTTTTCTTGGGGCATGGAAGTTGCTGTTATGCGATACATCAACTGTTTAATATGGTTGACATATTCTTTTTGAGGTGTGTCCAATTTGTGTTGATTCATTTGAGTTAGATTCATTAACGTGTGAGATAGTTTATGGAGAATTGAATAAGCCCCGCGCAATGAATTTGGAATTAACACATTTGTTTGTGTAAAGTCAGTGAGATGATATATTTTTTCAATATAATCTTCACTTGAAAATGATGAGGTTTGTTCAGTTTGTATAGAATATCGAGAACTAATTGAATTCGCACAAGATAATATATCCTTGGTTTGAATGACATGTCTCTCAGAAGCTTTCACACTACATGCTTGTTCGGCAAACCTTAAATTGATAAATTGGTTCAGATCAATGATTGAGCCAAGTTTCATTTCGTTAGTCATAAATTGTTGAATTTTTTTTAAATCATCATAAACAGGGAATAG
>PEAL01000489.1 GCA_002753725.1 Deltaproteobacteria bacterium | reverse complement strand
TTTTGGAAAATATGGTTCAGCCGGTGGACATAAAAGCATGGCAAGAGCTCAAATCCCCCTTAACAATCTTGACAGCATCATTGATCCTCAGAATACCAAAAAAACATTGGACTGGATCATCTCATGCTTTGGAAAGTATGCCCAAAAACGAAGCGTTGAAAAAGAATTTTTTAAGGACATTTTACCCCCATTGAAAAAACCGTTATTGCATCTATGATTTCGATTTGATACTAATGCCTGAATGAACACCCATTCAATACATATAAAAATACTGGGATCCGGAACCTGTGTGCCATCATTAAGACGTAGTGCATGTTCTATCTTGCTTGAAATAAAAGAAAAAAAAATTCTAATCGACTCAGGCACTGGAACCACACGCCGATTGTTGGAAAGCGGTATAACCATCAATCAACTCACCCATATTTTTTACAGTCATTTTCATCCCGACCATATCAGTGAGCTGGTCTCCATCCTTTTTTCATCCAAATACAGCGGTTTAACCAGAAATGAACCGTTGGTCATCACCGCAGGGAAGGGGTTTTTTAAATTTTATGAAAACCTGAAATCTGTTTTTGGTCACTGGATTGAATGGGATGGGTTGATTTTGGATGAAATGAACCGGTCAGATCATCGATCCTTTGATGATTTTCATGTAGAGACATTGCCCACAAATCATAATCCTGAAAGCATAGCATACCGGTTTACAAGCATGTCTGGTGCAACAGTGGTTTACTCTGGTGATACAGACGAGTGTGAACAACTGGTTCAACTTGCCAACAGGGCAAATCTTTTTATCTGTGAGTCTTCCATGCCGGATGCTAAAAAAGTGAGCGGTCATTTGACACCATCTCTGGCTGGAAAGATTGCCAGCGATGCTTGCGTGGATCAACTCATACTAACACATTTGTATCCGGAATGTGATACGGCTAATATTGTTCAAGAATGCCGTAAAACCTATTCTGGACCTTTATGGATTGCTGAAGATTTAATGCAATTAGCGGTATAATTATGGAAAATCTAATGAACATTCTGTTTGCTCTGGTGTTATTTTTGTATGCACTGAGTACCATATGGTATTTATCATTTGTTGCTTTTCAAAAGCGATATTTATCCCACATAGCAGGCGGCCAGCTATGGGCGGGCTTTTGTTGTCATACCCTACTCATTTTGGTCACCTATTTTCAAATCGGTCATATCCCTGCATATAACCTTCAATACAGCCTTTCACTGACGATTTGGGCCCTGGTTGCCGTATATCTGTTTTTTCAATTCTCATTAAATATTCGTATGCTGGGTTCTCTTGTCACGCCCATATCCACCCTTGTCATGGCCATTGCATTTTGTTTACCCAAAAATGATATTGTCATTGGTAAACAATTTGAAAGCCTTTGGGTGACTGTTCATGTGGTGACATCGTTATTAGGCAATGGTGCGTTTGCATTGGCCTTCTGTGTGGGACTTTTTTATTTGATTCAGGAAAAAACCATCAAAGCGAAACGACGCGGTTTTTTTTACGCACGTCTTCCCGCTCTCGAACGGCTGGATCAAATGGGATATGCCTGTATTGCCTTGGGATTTCCCATGCTGACCATTGGTATCATGACCGGATGTATCTATGCACAAATTCGTTGGGGACATTATTGGAGCTGGGACCCCAAAGAAGTCTGGTCGGCAATGACCTGGATGTTTTATGCGGCCATTTTTCATGGCCGGATGGCATTGGGTTGGCGGGGGCGTCGGTTGGCGTATCTGGCTATTATTGGATTTTGTTTGGTATTATTTACCTTTTTAGGTGTCAATTTTTTACTAAAAGGGCATCATGGAGCATTTACGAATTTTTGATATGAGCGATGATCTATGCAAACCATATTGATTGGACTGAATCATAAAACAGCCCCCATTCATATAAGAGAAATTCTGGCATTTTCCCAAGAAGACATCTTTCAGGCCATTGATGACTTGATGAAAGTGAATTTCTTTTCGGAAATGTGTATTTTTTCAACCTGTAACCGCGTTGAGATATTGGTTGTTACCGATTTACCAGAAGATACCGCTTTGAAACAGGTCATGGATGTCTTTTTAAAATATCTGGAAAACCATCGAAACGTGGATACGTCTCATTTGGTCTCTTTATTTTATGTTCATCAAAACCTGGATGCCGTGCGTCATCTTTTTCGTGTTGCATCCAGCCTGGATTCCATGATTCTTGGTGAACCACAAATACTGGGCCAAATTAAAGAATCTTATCGACTGGCTGTTGCAAAGAAATCGGCAGGTGTATTGATCAATCGTCTGCTCCATCGAACTTTTTCAATTGCTAAACGCGTAAGATCAGAAACGGGCATTGGTGATCATGCCGTTTCCATCAGTTATGCTGCCATTGAACTGGGCCGAAAAATTTTTGGGACATTGAAAGGCAAGCAAGTGATGTTAATTGGTGCCGGAGAAATGGCTGAATTGGCTGTTGAACATCTCATTCGACATCATGCCGGAACCATTTACGTTGCCAATCGAACGTTTGAACGGGGAATGCAACTGGCCAATCGTTTCAAAGGAACAGCCATACGTTTCGATGAAATTGAGGATCAACTTATTCATGTTGATATTGTAATCAGTTCAACAGGGGCGCCTGAGTGTATTCTGAACAGAAATCAAGTCAAAAAAGTCATGAAACGCAGAAAACAACGTCCTATCTTTTTTATTGATATTGCGGTACCGCGTGATATTGATCCTGATATCAATCAATTGGAAAACGCATATTTATATGATATTGATGACTTACAGGGTGTGATTGATATCAATGTCAATCAGCGTCAAAAAGAAGCCTTACGTGCTGAACGAATTGTGGATGAGGCTGTTGTCCGGTTTGAAGACTGGTTGAATAACCTGAATATTGTTCCAACAATCAAGGCATTAAAGCAAAAAATTGAAGCCATTACAGCCTGTGAAATTCAAAAGACATGGCAAAGTCTGGGACAAAACGACTCTCCTGAAATACTTCCAGCTTTGGAACGTATGGGAAATGCCATCATGAATAAAATATTGCATGATCCCATTCAGTTCTTAAAAGGTGAAGGCTACCATAAAGATCATTCTGCCGGTCTGTCGCTGACGCAAAAATTGTTTCGGTTGGAGGAATCGGAAAGTTAATTGAATTTTCCTACTAAACCCTTGAAAAAACTTGATTTTGTGCCATCACGCAGTGTAGAAATAATTAATCAATCAATACAATAGAATTTCGCGGTAATACCCTTAAAATATTTGGTATTCAGTCTGATAATATTGTTGATGTTTTTACCTTTGAACCTGGGACGCATTCTAAAAAAGGGGGCATTTTTTCTTAGCCCTGAAAGGGCGGCGACATACCAGCCCAGGGCAACGCCCTGGGTAAAAAGTCGTTACGTTTTTAGCCCTGAAAGGGCGTCACATAACATGTCAATGGAGATTGGAATGGAGATTGGTGGAATGGATGATGAGATTGGGATGATGAGATTGGGGTCACATCTTGATTATTATATTTAATGAGACGAAATTAATATTTGGTTTGATAAACAAATTAAATGTAATAATCAAGATGTGCCCCCAATCCCCCCCAATCTCCCCGTGTCGCAATTATTAAAAAATTGTATATCAATGAACTTAGGAATGCTCGAAAAATAAGTTCCCCATTTTAATTTCGGAGACACGATCCTTAATTCGATGAATAGTGGAGTCCTAAAGCTTTAGCTTTGGAAGTTCCTTAGATTTTCAATGCGTTGT
>PEAL01000488.1 GCA_002753725.1 Deltaproteobacteria bacterium | reverse complement strand
TATTCAAAAACAACATAATGATATTCATATTATTTTGATTGATTATGATAGTCTGTATATCCCTGTTTTTCAAGGTATGCGAGATGATATTGTTGGAAAACCATCCTTTCAACATCCCTGCCGAATCAAAAATGAACAGCCCCAAAAAGTCTCAAATCGCCTTGATTTTTTTTCAGAGTTAGTCCTTTATCTCACCATTATTGCATTTGCTGAAAAACCCGCTTTATGGGATCAATTCCAGGTTGACACTGCTGAAGATTTTTTTTTCATGGAAAAAGATTTTATTGATCCTGAACATTCGAAAGCTTTTGAAGCTTTGAACACCTTATCTGATACCATCTGTGAATTAGCAAAAACACTTAAGCACTATTGCCAACAAACAGATATTGATCTGTTCTTACCCCTTGAAAGGATTCTTCAAAAACCACAGATAAATACACGGAGACAGGTATCAACCCAACAAAAAGCACCAACAGTACCCGATAAAACGTTTAGCAATCTTATTTCGAACATACAAAATTTTTCATCATCCATTTCATTAAAGAAACCGCATGTAGCACAGGAAATCAACATCGACCGCCTGGTACAAAATATCCAGCAAGCCCAATTTCAAGCGTCTTCAAATAAAAAAAGACCAGAAAAGGGCATTGATCAACTCATCAAAATATTTTAATTTAATTTCAGGTTCGCATGTACCCATCTGGTGAAGAATATGTAAATGCCGTTCGAAATATCAATGTATGTGTCATTGATCCAGCTTTTCGAGGGGGCCACCCCCGAAAAAAAGGCTTTTTAATTGAACAATATGCGGGTGGATATTCGCGTGTTTTTCCAATCACGATGGGCAACAAAAAAACATTGGCTTTGAGAGGTTTTACCAGTGATGTTCAGGATGCCAAACGACGGTATCAAATTATATCATCATCCATTAATCGGTTAAGCCTTGATTATTTTGTTGAGTTTCAATATGTTGAACGCGGTATTCGTATCAAGGGAAAAGAATTTCCAATCATTCGCATGGAATGGTTTGATGGCGTAACACTGAAAATTTTTCTTCAAAACAATCGATTCCATTCGCATTTGGTGCGACAACCCGCACATATTTTTTTTGACATGGTTAAGACGTTACATTCTCATGGCATTTCACATGGCGATCTGCAAGAAGAAAATATTCTGATTAAACACAATGGCCATCGCATTGAAATGAAACTGATTACGGGTTACGGCGGTAAGCTCTGTTTTAAATGACGAGACAATCCTGTATATAGATTGGATCTCTTCTGTTTTTTCCAGGCGTATTCCTTTTTGCCTGATTAATTGGATGAATTCCAGTGGGTATTCATGACGAAATGGATTTTTTGAGTATTGTTCCAGTTGAGCAATTTCTTTTTGCCAGGATTGATATAGCGTTGCTTCATTGTACTGTTTCTGAGATCGCTCAAAAAAATGGTCACTTTGTCTAAACTGTTGTGATGTATATGTCAGATATTTCAAAGCAGCATCAAGACAATGGGCAATCAATGTTTTTTTATAAAAGGACAGATATTTCTCACCAACGTATAAATAGCAGTCTATGGTCAGTTCATTGCCCCAGTTTTTAATATTTTGACTAAGATCTTCGGGCGTTTTTATTCCAGACAGTTTATTCGAGATAGACTGTGGGCAGGTTGCATGACTGATCAGAGGTTGAATCTCAAATAAAACAATGATCACTGCTGTCATGTTAAAAAAAAATTGCTTTCTCATTGGTTATCCCTGAAAGAATGATAAACGCATATTAAAAAATCATACTTTAATGACTTTCCTCACAAAAATCCAACTCCCATCCTTTATAAATCAAAATAATTTTTTTTAATTGTGTACTTCCAATACTGCTTTTAACCTGACTGGAACAGGCATATTGATCTAATTGTTTTTGAGCCTCTTTAATTTTTTTCTGTTGAATTTTTTTAGAATATTTATTTCTGGAAATATATTTTAATTCGATCAAATAAGCGTATTTCAGATCCGGATAATTTGTTAGAAAAGGCTCCATATAAATATCTGAAAAACCTTTGTTCATATCCTGTTCAGAGTGTGTCAGAAATAAATCACTGACATTCAGCCAGGCCAATAAAAACCCCTGGATAACTTTTTCACCATTTAAGTAGTCGCGTATAGCGGTTTGCTGGTCGATTTGTTCGGAAAGGAAGTGAAAAAAAGGTTTCCAGTCACCTCGAAAAGCCATATCTCGCATGTGTTGTGATAATAGCCAGATATCTATTTTAAAAATATCCACATCTTGAAAACCACTACGAATAAACCCATACATTAATTTTTGAATGGTCATATTGGGTATTTTCAATAAATACACACCATCCTGACTCGAATGAATTGTCAGTAATCCGAAATAATACAAAAGAGATATGAAATTTTCCTGGGTGGTTAATTCTTTCATGGGGAAGCTGTCTACTATGTCAGACACAATTTCCTGATGTTCAATAATACTTTTTAACCGGCTAAAATTACCATTTAACTGATTGTCAAGGGTGATCAGATAGCGAAGTTTTTGATAATCAATTTTTACATTTGGATCAATCAGCTTTTTGGGAACGGCTTGTTCCAGTATTGCTTCCTGAATAAAGTACAGCACCATATCTGAATTAAACAAATTATTTTTCCTGCGGGTGCTTGTAGAAAAGCAATAATGATCATACCACTGTTTCATTAAATCCAGACAAAAGTCAGGCATCAGATTTAACACTCCCGCTTGATGGTAATGGGTTAAAATGGACAAGGTTTCCTGTTCTGTAAATCCCATAAAGTCATTAATTTTAGAATTCAAACTGATATTTTTTCCAATATTAAACCCACTGGTAACATCATCCATTGTAACAGGTGAAATCCCTGTGATAAATAATTTAGCCAATCCTGAATCAGGCATAGATGTGAGTCCTTTTAACACATTAAAAAAATATCGAACCGGTCCTTCGCCATGTGTGAGTTTGATATAATTTGTCGTTCCGGATGTGGATAGTATGGTATTGGTAAAATTATCATATTCATCAATGAACATATAGACTTTGAGTTTTTTTTCGGAACATGTAAAAAAAATAGTCTGAAGTTTTTCTTCTGTTGTCTGACATGCAATTACTTTATTCTTAAAGTGGTCATCAAAATATTGGCCATACCTGTTTAAAAATGAGTGAATTGTTAACTCACAATGTTTTTCAAAGGATTGATCCACTTTAGAGATGGCAGGGTTAACCATTGAAAAATTGAAGGCAATGGTCAGGTATGAATTTTTATAGGGTGTGGGATGTTGCCCAATAAATGTATCTTTGAACAGTGTTTCAAATTCTCCCTTTCTATTAATATCATAATAATATTGAAGAAGGTTAATCCATAAAGATTTGCCAAAACGTCTGGGACGAATAAGAAATATATAATCTGACAAGGCTTCCAGTGTGATGATAAATTTTGTTTTATCGACATATAACTTGTTTTCCAGGATAATCTTTCCAAAATCTGCATCCCCATAGGGTATATTTTTGATTTGCATGGAACCCCCCTCATATCTTTAAATATTTTAATGAACCATTTAATTAATTAATCTGAAATCCATTTTTTCAACCATAAATCTTTTTCGACTGAATTGATACAATTATTATTATTTACAAAATTACTAAACAGTTGATTATATACATTTCGATTTGAAACGTTTGTGTCAAGAAGGTAAGTATTTAAAAGCTTAGACAAAAAATTTTCGTTTTTCTTCTAA
>PEAL01000079.1 GCA_002753725.1 Deltaproteobacteria bacterium | reverse complement strand
TTGTTTAAACGATTTATGAAAATTTATTTTAATTCTTGGATCATATACTTGATAATAGGACGGGTGCTATGTTAATAAAGATATGGCTTTGAACAAATCCAACTGAATTTTGTGGCCATAGGATTTTTCCTTGACTTTTTTTGTAAGATGACATATATTTTCTTTTATTAATGATTCAGCGGGAGTAACTCAATGGTAGAGTGCAACCTTGCCAAGGTTGAAGTCGCGGGTTCAAATCCCGTTTCCCGCTCTTTTTTTTTGGGCGGCATAGCCAAGTGGTAAGGCAGCGGTCTGCAAAACCGTTATTCTCCGGTTCAAATCCGGATGCCGCCTCCACACAGTTAAAAAAACAAAAGGTTAAAAAATATCAAAAGGGTTAGCTGGTTTGCAGTTAACCCTTTTTTTTTTAGGAGGACGCATGAAGGTTGATAAAAATCCGATTCAGTTGATATGGGGAATTGTTCTATCCATTACAGGGGTGCTGGTCATTTTGCAAATTCCAGAAAAATTTAACCAGATGGGTGATATTGGACCCAATAATATATTTGCAAAAATTTGCTTTTATGGACTGGGTGTCTTGCTCATTGCTGGAGGATTTAGAAAAGTGATCAATGAATTCAAATCAAATAAAAACACACCTTCCATTTCAGATGCGTGACTGTCAGACAAAGCTTGACTTATGAAATAGTTTAGTATAAATCCTTAAATTGTTTACTGAAAAAGATTTTTAGTATTATACAAATTAGGAAAAAGATATGTCAGATAAAGGAATAGAAAAACGGCAAGAACAACGATTTGAAATCAATCGCTATTATAGTGTTGAATTTTTAATCAATGGATTGGGGTGTCTTTATCAATGTAAGCTTTGGAATATCTCTAAAAAAGGAATGTGTATTCTTGTCAAAGAAGAATCTCCGGTATTAGAATATTACAAAATTGGAGATATCCTGAACATGAGATATTATGAGGAAGGTTCAAATATCCCCACACAATATTTAAAAACGCAAATTAAACACATTAGCCAGGAATCAAACCAGAAATTCAACGGGCATAAGCTTGTTGGATTATATATTTTAGATGGCCAACATTCTATTCCATTGCCAAATGAAGTTGCGTAATGACAAACTGATCTACACGTATTGAGGGCGAAGTGTAATTAATTTATTATGATAAGTTATGAAATCATTAAAAAACTTAAATAAACCTGTCCGACGTATCCTTATACGAAGTACCAACTGGATAGGGGATGCCATTATGACATCTCCAGCCATTCGAGCCATCGGCAATTTTTTTCCACATGCCCATATTGCATTGCTCGCAAAGCCCTGGGTTGTTCCTGTCTTTGAACACAGCCCACATATCGATCATATCATGATCTATGATGAAAGCCATCGGCATAAGGGCTTGAAGGGTAAAATTCAATTAATCAATGACCTTAGAGCCCAAAAATTCGATACGGCCATTCTGCTTCAAAATGCCATAGAGGCTGCGATTCTTGTTTACTTTGCAGGCATTCCCAACCGTGTGGGATTTAATACAGATGCTCGCGGACTTTTACTGAATTATCCAATAGACTGCACAACAGAAATCAAACAGATTCATCAAACCCATTATTATGTCCATATGCTTGAAGGCGCAGGCATTACCAACGCCGGATTTGATCTGGAGCTTCATGTGGGACAATCAGACAGACAATATGCCTGGAAACGGCTCAACTCATATAACAATCATCCGGATATTCAATGGATAGGCATTAACCCCAGCGCCACTTATGGGAATGCAAAACAATGGTTTCCCGAAAGATTTGCACAATTGGCAGATCGTATCTGCGAACAGTATCGTGCCGGTATTCTTATTTTCGGCGGGCCTAAAGATCGTGAGCTGGGAGAAAATGTCCGTCACATGATGCACCATCCGGCCATCAATCTTGCAGGAAAAACAAGCCTGGGACAGGCGATGGCATTGATACAGCAATGCCAGATTTTTGTTACCAATGATTCTGGTTTGATGCATATTGCCTGCGCATTGAACACACCTCTGATTGCTATTTTTGGATCAACCAATCCCATTACTACCGGGCCACTTGGAAAGAATTCACACATTGTTCAAGTGGCAACACCGTGCAGTCCCTGTTTGCTTACGGATTGTCCAAAGACACATCATGTCTGCATGGATTCAGTCAGTGTAGACAGGGTTTTTCAAACCGCCTTGAGGGTTTTAAATTCGAATTTAACCCCTCGCAAACCAATTAATTAGGAATGACAGTGAACATTCTAGTTGTCAAAACCAGCGCCATTGGTGATGTCACCCATACCCTTCCAGCCTTGAATGCTCTACGCGATTATTATCCCCATGCACATATTTCCTGGTTGGTTGAAGAAGCTGCAAAGGATGTTGTTCAGGGGCATCATGCTCTTGATCTCCTCCTGATATCCAGAAGGAAACATTGGATTAAGGAAATTCAAAGTGGTGATCGATTCAAGGCCATACAAGAAATCATTCAATTCATCCAAAAACTTCGGATGAAAAAATACGACTTGATCATTGATTTTCAGAATTTATTAAAAAGCAGCATGTTCATTGCATTGGCGCGTGCCCAAAAAAAAGCCGGATATGGTGTGGGGATGGCCCATTCTGAATACAGCTATATTGTTCTTAATCATCGCGTTCCTGCTGTTTCTATGGATTATCATGCTGTTTACAGAGAACTGATGCTTCTTGAAAAACTTGGGATTCCGGTTCAACGCATTGCATTTGACTTGCCTGTTTTTGATGCTGATCGGACCGTAATTACAGATATTCTCTATCAAGAAGGTGTTTTAAATCAAACCCCGATTGTGGCCATTAATCCAATGGCCAAATGGGATACAAAGCTATGGGATAATTCAAAATTTTCGATAGTTGCTGATCAATGTGTTTCATGGGGCTTTCAGGTGATTTTTACCGGAAGTCCTGATGATAACAGTGGGGTAAAAGATATTCAAAGCCAGATGAAACACCCCTCAATCAACTTATGTGGCAAAACAACGCTGAAATCGTTGGCTGCTCTTTACCAACGTTCAAAACTTCTTATCACAACAGACACAGGTCCAATGCATATTGCCGCAGCATTGGGGCAACCCGTTGTTGCCATTTTTGGATCAACAGCCCCCTGGCGAACCGGACCCTTTGGCAACAGTCACGAAGTTGTCCGCATTGATTTGCCGTGTAGCCCCTGCCTGAAAAAAAATTGTTCAACACACGATTGCATGAAAAAAATTTCAGTGGATAGGGTTCTTGCCTCTGTTCAAAAAAAGCTTGACGTTCATTAAAATATACAGGCGTTTTACAATGGAAAACATTTCGAAGCATTCTGTACATATTGTTTTAAACCGTGATATATGATTTTACCCTGTAGCGAATACACTGCTGTGGTGGGATTAAATGCCAGAATATTCATGCGGACAAGAGTGTTTAATTCATCAGAAAGAGCTTCAAAGAAAAAATGATTTTACACGTCATTTATTGAAAAGACTAAGGTATCGGAATGAAAATCCATATTTACTGAATTTGTGTGTAACAAGATCATCAAAGAAAAAAATGTGTTTATCTGATCCATAAATTGATATATACAAGAATTAAATTATTGATGAGGTATTACATTAAAACAATCAAAAGGAGGACTGCATAGACATGACACAAGAGAAAACAACAGAAACAGTATTGAATTCAAGACGATGGCAAACCAGCTTTTTTCATCATTTTTTATTTGAACTTAACAAGGCAAATTATTCACCAGAGGAGATCGCACGGTATGTATGGAAACCATTTTCCCCGGATGAGCTTCAAATTACAGGGGAAGACCGAGATTTATCCTTTCACAAAGTTGAAACCGTTCCTGCTGAAATTAAACGCTTTATCGATCGATTGCCTGAAAAACAGACCGATGTGGACAAGGTGCTGAAAAATGAAAAAATTGTCATGATCCTGTTACCAGGATTTACCCATCATACCTTGAAATTTCCTGCATTTATTGCTCAGGATCAATTTAAACAAACCCCCATTGATTTGTTTCATTTTTCCCTGGATCCAGAGGATCCTTCCCAAACCATTGAAACGCCCAATCACATTGGCGGGGGAATGAAACTTGTGTATGCTGCATACCCAAGATCCAATGCCTCTACCCAGGTGATCATCAAACCCTTGTTTCAACTGTTGCATCAGTCAGCACTTTTGAAAAAATGGGTTGTGGATGAAGGCTATAAAATTGTCTTTATTGGCTATTCCTATGGAACCCCACTGGCCCTTGAACTACTTTCATCCATCAATTGTGGTGATTTTAAAGATGATTTTATTTTAAAAAATACCGTATCGTTTTTATCTATCAATGGCGATATTGGCGGCTCTTATCTGGCTGATGCTGTGCTTAACCAGGATGCCACCGTTAACATGCAAAAATATGTCGAGGCCAGTAAAAAATTTCATCCACTTGGACTTCTCATGGGCTTGAAAACAGATCAGGAGCGTGAAGATCTTGTTGGTGGTGTTCAGTCTCTGGCCCATCCGGAACGTCAAGAACGAATGAATTGGTATATGGATAAAGTGCCAAACCATATCAAATATTTTTCCATTTGTGCGTTCATACCAGAAACAGATTATGAAAGTATTATCAAAAATCTGGATGACTTTACCATGCATAAACAGTCTCTGGCATCAAAGAATATCTCCATTTACAACGATGGTCAGATGGTTCTGGAAAACTGCTTCATCCCTAAATTTCCCCATGTGCCTGAACAAAATATCATTGAAATGGGCGCTGTGAGAGCTCATCACTGGGCCGTCAGTTTTCAAACGTTTAATTTTGGCGTGAATAACTTTCCCAGATTCCCATACTATCGCGCTTTGCTTAAAACAATGGCTGAAGCTGGAATTTATGAATAAATGGATGCCCAATGATACTATCTGGATTGTCTAAAATAGATGGGCTCATTGCGAAATATTTTTTGGTATAAAAAACGCAAAGGATGCATGCGCAACACAGGCATTCTTTGCGTTTTTTACGTTTGAAAACATTGTGAAAGTTAATACCTGAGAAAGATAAAAACCTCATGTTAGAACCTGGAAATATTTTTGAAATTTTAAAACGTAAAAAACGCGTTATTAAAAAAGAACATACTGATCAAGGAACGATTTATTTTCAACTTAAATTCGACAGCTCGGGGGCTTATATCCATGTTGTTGATGATCAAAGCAACCCTGTGGATGCCTCCTACGAGAAATATAGCGGGGTAACACGCGAACTGTTGAAATCCATTGATAATATTCATGAAAAAAATAGCTTTCGTATTGATTGGAATACCCCCCATCGAAGAGTATACCTGGCAGACAATGAATTCTTGATATGGCAATTGCGACATTGCAAAACCTTTGTTACAGACAATCAAGTCCTGATCAATTTTGTGGAAGACACGGCCCGATTGATTCTTCAAATCAATGAAAATAAAGAAAAACATCAGGTCTTGCTTGAAAGTGATATTCTATTAAGATCGCAAGGTTCTGATATTTTTGATATTCAGTTTATCAATGAAAGCCATGTGTATCATGATGGCCATATTTATATGATTGATCCTGTGGGGGAGCATTTTCAAAATATTCAATTGTTTAAAACCCTTTTTTTAGAAAAAGATCTCAACAAATATCTGGCCCTGTTTTTTTCATTTTTTATAAATATCCAGGTTCGATATCAAAAATATAAAATCATTCAAGGCGACCCCAGGCATACCACCCCTATTATTATCATTGAGAAAGTCAGCGAAGATCATTCCTTATTTTTGAAAATTTCTCAGGGACTTCCCGGTTTTGATGCCCACTTTTTGGAACATTACGACATTGCCAAAATTGCTGTGATGAACGATCTGGAAAAGAAAATCCTGATCTGCGATGTTCATCATGGTGAAGTGGTTTCATGCTTTGATGAAATCAACAGCCTGCTGAAAAAGAATATGAAAAAAGCCGCTGATGCCCAGTACTTTGTTGAAGACAATCTCTTTATTATTACAGAATCGCTGGCAACAGCGTTTATTTATAATGAGCTTCCCCGCCTGTTGTCCAAATTTCATATGTATGGTGCTGATAAGCTTAAACCCTACAATGTTCGGGCGGTGAACCCTAAATTAAATGTATCCTTAAATCATCATATTGATTTTCTTGAAGGGTCGGCATCATTGGACATTGAAGGCGAACAGATTTCACTGTTTGATGCCCTGTCCCAGTTTAAAAAGAATGCCTATATTGCATTGAATGATGGCACTCATGCCATTGTCAATCGGGAATACATGGAAAAATTAAGGCGCTTGTTTCAGAAAAATGAGGATCAGGTGCGCTTGTCTTTTTTTGATTTGCCCATCGTTGAAGAACTGATTGATGAAAAAACAGCAGCAGATTCCTTTCAAGCATCCAGAGACGTTTTTCTGGGATTTAACACCATCAAGTCGCAAAAAATGAAAATGCCGAAACTGAATGCCAAACTTCGAAAGTATCAAAAACAGGGGTATAAATGGATCCGGTATTTGCATCAACATGGCCTGGGAGGATGTCTGGCCGATGATATGGGCCTGGGAAAAACATTGCAGGCCATTGCCCTCCTGTCATTTGTGTATCCTGCAGAAAAAACGCCTTCGTTGGTGGTCATGCCAAAAAGCTTGTTGTTCAACTGGGAAAATGAAATTCTCAAGTTTTCTCCAGACCTGACATATGGTGTATATTATGGCATTAATCGCAAGTTTGATGATGTAAAAGACAAACATCTCATTTTAACCACCTATGCTGTATTGCGCAATGATATAGAACTGTTGAAAGAACAGGACTTTTACTATGTTATACTGGATGAATCCCAGCATATCAAAAACCCCAATGCGCAAACCTCCAAAGCGGCGGTTTTATTACAAGCCAGTCACCGGCTTGGATTGAGCGGCACGCCAGTGGAAAATAATTTGGGTGAGCTGTATTCTCTGTTTCGATTTTTAAATCCAGCCATGTTTGGGTCCATTGATCAGTTTAATCTTCATTATGGCACACCCATTCAAAAAGAAGGCAACAAAGAAGCGCTTGATGAACTGAAAAAAAAGATTTATCCCTTTATCTTACGTCGTCTCAAGCAGGATGTTTTAAAAGACTTGCCTGATAAAATCGAGCAGGTGCTTTATGTTGAAATGTCTGATCCCCAAAAACAGCTTTACGATCAACGTAGACTGTTTTATCAGGAAATGATTCGTAATCAAATTGAGGAAAAAGGCATTCGGAAATCTCAGTTTTATATTTTTCAAGCCTTGAGTGAGCTTCGCCAGATTGCCAGTATTCCTGAAGCCAAAACCGATGATCGAATTATTTCGCCCAAGCGAGAAGTTTTACTTCAACATGTACTCGATTTGGTAGAACAGCAGCATAAATTGCTTGTGTTTGCTAATTTTTTACATGCTCTGGATTGTATTGCCGAAGATTTGGTAAAACACAATATCGAGTTTGTCCTCATGACCGGTGCAACCCGCGATCGAAAAAAACTGGTGGAACAATTTCAAGAAGATGACACAACAAAAGTTTTTTTAATGACATTAAAAACAGGCGGTGTTGGCCTCAATTTAACAGCAGCAGATTATATTTTTCTTTTTGATCCCTGGTGGAATATTGCAGCAGAAACACAAGCCGTTGACCGAACCCATCGGATTGGTCAGGATAAAACGGTATTCAGCTATAAACTCATTGCAAAAGGGTCTATTGAAGAAAAAATTCTCGAACTTCAGCAAAAGAAACGCGAATTGTTTGACAATCTGATTTCTTCAGATGGCGCATCCATCAAGTCATTGGATATCGAAGACATTGAATTTGTATTGGGAGGATAAGAATTATGGGCGCGAATCAATGGAAAAAAGGGACCATCCGGCAAGTCGAACGCTTGAAAAGCTGGTCAAAGACACGAAAATATCGCTGTGCCTCATGTCGAAGCGAACACCCCCCCAGTGTTGAAACCTCTGAGGGCCGCTTTTGTGTCGCCTGTATGGCTAAATCGTTGAAAGAAAACCTTCTGAAAGCTGTGGATATTCAAGCGTGGACCCTGAACCAATTTGCTGATTTTTTAAAAAAGGGATCGGCTGTTGAACGTTTGCTCGTTCTGTGGCGCTTTGAAGAAGTTATCTTGATTGTGGGTCGAAATGAAGGCGAAAAGATCTTTCAACTGTATCAGCCATTGATTAAAAATTTAGGGTATATTCATCAACACCCGCTGTCCTCTCATGTTCGTCAGACTGCTCATGAAGCGGCTGTATTTGCAGGAGAAAGCATTCTGCCCATTCTTGTTTGTACCCAGGAGGGCGTTCCAGCAGTCCATTATGCCAATGCTGTATTGACTGCGGCAACCATCTCCCCTGATCATGTTGAAGTTCAACGCATGCTCAAAAAAGCGGCATATAATAACAATGCAGGACTTAAAAAAATACTGCTGAATGCTTTTGAAAATATTGAAGAACAATGGGTGTTACCGTTGATTGATATCATGCGATCCGATTCAGATTCATCCATCAAAGACAAGGCAAAAGTGATTTCCCAAAAAAGGAATGACGTACCATCAAGTTCAACACAGTCAACAAAGAAAGTGCGAGAAATCAAGGTTTTACCCGAATTTTTGAACCATATTCACTCCAATTACAGCATTGACTCTTTAAAAATGATTTACGATGAATATCTTCATCAGTTTTTTGATATGCACTACTTTGGCATGCGTAACCATGTGATCAAAAGCAAATTAAAAAAGCATGACCTGGCCCATGCTTTTGCAGTTTTATTATCTGATGAAGATAATTTCTGGTTATTTATGGATGCTGTGCATGAGGATGTTTACATTGTTTTTGAACGACTTGCCTGGGAAGGTGGAGAATTATCCGCTGTAAAATTAAATAAAACCCTGAGTGAAAAAATTAGTATGCTCAAGGAAGAAGATCATGGTGGACAAATTTTAAAACGAAATGTGTTTAACCCCAAATACAGCATTTTCAGGGTTCGAAAAGTTCATCATATCGGTATTGATGGCGAATGGGACAATCATTACTATTTATCCTTGTCACAGTTTTTAAGAAATCATGTCATGAAATTTCTTCCAAAACCTCAATATTATCATCTGATCAGTGTTACAGAAGTTCCAAAAGACTGTCATATTTTTTCTGACAAAGACACCATGCTGTTTCAAATCCCCCTGATTTTGAATTATGTTCAAGATGGAAAACTTTTATTTTCAGAAACAACAGAAAAACCTTCCAAAAAAAATTTAAATGATATGATGTCCTATTGTTCCATCGATGAATTTTATCCTTCTGGAAATTACGAAGAAAAATATATTCGAACCAACTTATTGGCGTGTTTTTTTCAAGCGCTTCATAAACAAAAAATAGACCTTTCACTGACTCCGGAAAAACAACTCAAACATATCATAAACCGTTTTCATGGTGGTGCAGATCGTTTGTTCAACTATTTTAAAACGCTGTGTCTTCTTTCTCATATCAAGGGCTGGCGTAAGGTTTTTGATACGTATCATGACGAGTATCATTTTGAAATGGAAATGATTTTTAGAAAAGAACTGGGGAATTTGTTAAAGCAATTGACTGTTGGTGAATGGATAGGGATTGATAATATTATCAAATATTGTTTCTATCGAAATATTTCTGTTGAAATTGTCCATCATTTTGTTGCCAATCAATATATCTATTGCCAGCATGCTGCCAATATCAATGGTAAGTGGGTCAAAACAGGCGGGAGAACATACGTTTCCGAAGCAAACTATCCGAATTTGATCACAAAGCCAGCCATCAAAATGTACATGTTTTTTATGGCCAGCTTAGGTATTCTGGACATTGCCTATATTGACCCCCAAAATGATGAAATACGTTCAAATAACCGGCCCTATTTTTCTGAATATGATGGCATTCAATACATTCGTTTGACAGACCTGGGGGCATATATCCTGGAGAAAACAGACTCCTATGACTTTGACCATTCAAAAATAAGTACACAAGTTGTGCTTGATGATGAACATCTGATTGCCTATATCAAAGGGGCAGACCCTGTCAAGCGGATCATCCTTGATAAAATTGCAGATATGATTCACGATGGTTGCTATCGGATGAACTATCAATCGTTTTTAAAAGGGTGTCGCTCAAGCAAAGACATCGATCTCAAAATTGAACTGTTTCAACAGCATATTTCCAATGATCCCCCAGCCATCTGGAAGGCATTCATTGCTGAAATCACTGCTAAAAAAGATCCCCTGAAAGAACAAATGAATATGCGGGTGTTCAAGGTTAAAGAAAACCAGGAACTTATCGATTTAATTGCAAAAGATGATTTTTTACGTCAACATGTTTTAATTTCAGAAGAGTATCATATTATTATCAAAGAAAAGAATATTAAGAACGTTCAGAAACGTTTGGAGGACTTTGGTTTTTTTAACCCAGACTAGGATTTGCAGAGCCGATAAGATTCTGTTTGTTGCAGATGGTGCTCGGTGGATATGGAATCGAGTAGAAAGGCTAATGATAACGGTGGGCGTAGAGAAATGGTATGAACTTTTCTTATTCGTCATGGTATCAGGTATCATCTGATAGATTTTAATCATTAGAGACCTTATAGATATCAGGGAAACAGTTGTTGAACAAGGGGTAAAAATAGAATTTATTCCAATTTGGCAATGGCTCCTTTGATAGATATTCAATCGTGATTGATGATCGTCTCAATACGACAGGGAACGTATTGATGCAATGGAATTCCTGAAAAAGGATCTCTGTGTTGTGTACCTGTTAGATAATTGACATTCATGCCATGCGTTTTTCCTTGATATTTCAGCCCTGAACCATGAGGAATGATCACCTGGCCTTCTTGAACGTAGGTGGATATTTCCAGTTCTAATTCTAGACTGCCATGCTGCGTAACCACACGAACACGTTGACCATCAATCAAATTGAATTTTTTAACATCCAGAGGATTCATTCGCAGGGTGCAAAACCTGAGACCTTCATTCCAATCAGGTTTACGAATTTGCGTATGCGCACTGGTTTTAGCCGAGCGACCCGCAATCAGAATCAGTGGATAATTGTTTGCTCGTTTTAAACGAACCTGTTCAACGGCTGGCGTAATACTTTGTAACCAATCAGACAGTTCAGATATGAAAAGATGAATGCGACCATCGGAGGTCTGGATCTCTTGCATGTTTTGATGAATATCCATCTGTCCCAAATAGATGCCCCCCGGATGATCATACAATGTTTCAAAAATTTTTTCAGATTGTTCCACTCTTGGAAATAAGCCTACTAAAGGCATAAAGCTTAAATGGGTAATGATTGAACGACTGACAGCGAATAATTTTTTGAGTGTAATGGCCGAAGACAGGGCTGAATCCATTTTAAAGCCAGCAGATTCAGCTTTTTTTCTAAAGGGCGCTTTTGCAGTTTGAAGCATTCCCCACAGTGCTGAAAGATGAGAAGATTCAAACGTTTGTCCAATTGTCTTGGAAAGTACAAAAGGTAATGCAGATTCAAATTGAAAGGCTTTTTGAGAAAACGCTAATAAATTTAAAAAGAAGTGATATCGATTGCTTGCGGCGGCCTGAATTAACGATTTCGGTATTTCAGGTAAAAAACCCATTGCATCAGCCAGTTGAGAAATGATTGCACCACATTCCTGAACTTGTTCTGTGGGGTGAATGATAGGTTGGCGCAATTGAAAAAAAATGTGGGGAAAAGATAAAGGGTAAAAAAAGGTATCCCAGGATTCGTAAGCAGAACAAGCGGGTAAAACGTAATCTGCCATTTCAGCCGTTTCAGTGAGTGCAATATCGATAACTGTCAGGAGGTCTAATTTTTTAAAAGCCTGTTCATAAGCATGGGTATCAGCATAGGAGCGTAGGGGATTTGCTCCACAAATTAACACCGATTTCAATCGATCAGGGTGTGAATTGTTGATTTCTTCGGGCAAAACATTGGGAGGAAAAAAACCTCCAATGGGTGAATATTTTGTGTAAATTGTTTTTTCTTTTTCTGTTATTTCATCATCAGATTGATCCGTCAGTGGAAAAACAAACCCGGGGATAACATTGCCGCCTCTCACACACAACCTTCCGCAAATGGTGAGAAGAATCATATATAAATAAGATGAAATGGTGCTATGGCGATTCATCAGCAGCCCTTTTTCAATTTTTAAACACCATTGACGTGTACTCAGTTCATGGCATAGCACGTAAGCAGCTTCTGTATTGACACCACAAATTTTCAGTGCGTAAGGGATATCCCACTGAAGGAACCAGGGACGTATTTTATTGAATCCTGTAACATGGGAGCGGAGATATGATGTGTTTTCCCAACCTTCCTGTAAAATGATTGAAATCAGTGTTTTGGCTAACAATGCATGAGTGCCTGGAGTGGGACAGATGTGTGCATCGGCAAATTTAGCCGTATCGGTGAGACGATGATCGATGACAATCAAACGTTTTTCAGGATGTGTGGTAAATGCTTTTAAAACGATAGATGCTCGGGGCATTTGATGGCTTTCCATGCCATCCCACCCCACAGCAAGAATCATATCTGCATGATGTTCATTGGGTATGGGAAGACAGTCCTGGCGACCAAGCATTTTTCCTGATATCCAGTAGTAACCCGTATGCTCTTGTGCAATTGAATGATAATGATAGGGTGATCCAATCCTCGTTAACAAGGCTTTTCCAAACACACTATCCAAATGGCAGCCTTTGTTCATACCTCCCATAAAAGCAAATGCCTTTGGATTTTCTGAAATGATTATTTTCAATCGAGTTGAAATTTCTGATAAAGCTTGTGCCCAGGAGATACGTTCAAAGCCTTTGGATGTTTTTTTTAATGGATGAGCAAGACGATCATCATGATGTTGATGGTCTGCAATATGAAGACCCTTTCGGCAAATGTATCCTTTGCTGATGAAATGATCTTCATCTGGAAGAACAGTGACAATACGATTCTTTTGAACTTGAACTTTTAGCCCGCAATTTTGTTCGCATAATACACAGGTGGTTTTGTGCCATGATGGTTTCATGCATTGATTCCCGGTTGACATTTAACTGATTTTAAATCGTGTTAATAAAAATAGTTTGATTTGATGGTCACGAAAAGGTTTTTTTATTCATTGTTGACATTGACATTGTTTGAGTCTGATTGATTTCTGTAACAGAAGCCTGAATCAGTGTCAAGATGTTCTGACCGTTACACTGTTATATATTTTCAATTGTCATCAGTTCATCGATATTGTCAAAGATCATCCCCTTTGGCGTCCCAAATCTTTAGTTGGGGCGCCAATATTCATCGAATTAAGGATTGTGTCTCCGAAATTAAAATGGGGGAACTTATTTTTCGAACACTCCTTAGTATCAAATAAAATCAATTATTGCTGATCAATAGAAGCCACCTTTTTCTGGATATTTTTAGGGAGACCTCCAGACCCCGCTACATAGACAGTAAGATAATTTTTTTCACCATTTTGGGTATATGGGATAATGATACTTGCTGTCTGTCTTCCCGTTCCTTTTGGCTGAAAAGACACATTAAACTGGCAGGTTGTGCCCGGTAGTAATGTGTTTTGATGACATTGATTTTCATTCAGTTGAAAAGCCGTGGGATTTTTACCTGTCACATAGGGTGCTTCAATATGGACTGAAATTTGTTTTTTCTTTGTTTTTTTTCTCCAGGCCCTCATATTAATGCGGTTGCGGCTGTCCGGGACATTCCATCGATTTAGCTTATTCAGCCGCTTCATTGATGTCATTTCTTCTGATTGAGTGATCAGAGTGACACCTGATGCTTGCCGTCTTGAATCCTCATCCGTTTCTTTTGCGCAAAGATAAAAAGACTTCGTCGTTTGACTGATACCCACAGGGTGGATGCCAAAATCAAATGAAAGAGAAGGATCCGTTGACTTATATGAATCTGTCGTGCTTTCAGCAGCGGTTAAGATCGGAGAAAAGATAATTACTGCAATTAATGCAAAAAAACATGGTTTTTTCTTATAAAAAGTGGGATAAAGCATGTTATCCTCCTTTGTTAGAAGTTAATAAAATCGTTTCAATTTGTAAAATTTATCGTTTTTTTAGCGTTAAAACTTAAGGACAATTAATATCCCTGTTATACGAATACAGATGATTTGTAAATACAATGCACTGTTTTATTAAAAAATATTCAAAAAAAGCCAATGCTTGAAATATGCCAAAATTCTGGAAATACATGTCGATTTCATCGATTTCAAAAAAAAGTCTACGTTCAGAAGGAAGAAAAATGCCATATGAATATAAAATCATTGACCATCCAGCAGTTGAAAAACAGTCATCGGTATGCATTTGATTCTGTATTATTGGCTGATCATGTTTTTCCAAAACACAATTCTCGCATTTTAGATTTAGGGTGTGGATGTGGTGTTATTTCGATGATTTTGGCAGCAAAAAATCCATCAATTACTGTGACAGGCGTTGATATACAGGAATCTTTTTCTCATCTAGCTCAAAAAAATGTTCAACAAAATGGACTAGAAAATCAGATAACAATTGTTTGCAAGGATTTAAGGACAATACGCGGGAACACCTTTGAAAGATTTCATCAGGTCGTCTGTAATCCGCCGTTTCGAAAAAAAAACGCTGGTCGTATGAATCATTCATGTGAAACAGCTATGGCGCGCGAAGAAATTTCTTGTACCATTGATGACATCATGGAAGCCAGTAGAAAAGTGTTGCTTTATCAGGGAGAATTATGCCTTATTTATCCTGGTGAACGATTGGCTGATGGTTTAGTCAAAATGAGAACATATAACATTGAAGCCAAAGACATCATCCCAATATATTCAAAAAAAAATCAACCTGCCAAATGGGCTATTATAAAAGGGCGATTAGATGCAAAGCCGGGGTTGATTGTTCATCCACCTGTTTTTACAGATAATCTTATACAAAAGGACACGTCATTTGATGGATAACACTTATCAAGAATTAACGGTACGTGTGACGTTACTCTGGGAAGATATCTGGGGGGCGTATTGCTTTGATTGTGGTGCTTCCGGCATTGAAACAAAAGATGAAGAAAACTCGTATAAAATTTTAAAGATCTATTTTACAGATATGTCAATTAATGCATCTCATGTCTTTGATTCTTTTTTCCAGCAGTATCCCCTTGAAAAAGAAGATTTGATATGGATTAACAGTGAGATTCAACACAACAAAGATTGGTTGATGGAGTGGAAACGTTTTTTTCATCCCATTACAGTGGGTAATAAATTCATTGTTTGTCCTCCCTGGGAGGTTCCTGATCATCGTGATGAGTGTCATAAAATTATCATCAATCCAGGAAATGGTTTTGGCTCAGGTTCGCATCCATCAACAGTACTTGCTCTCAGACTTCTGGAGGCTTACGTTGAAGGGGGAGACCACCCATTGAAATCAATTTTGGATGTTGGCACCGGGTCGGGTATTTTGTTGATCGCTTCAAAGTATCTTGGATTAAAACAAATGGTTGGTCTTGATATTGATTTGCCGTCAATCTATGATGCACAAAATAATTTTACGATAAACCAAATGACCGGAGAAATGATATCATTATGTGGTGGCCCGGAATGTGTCAACTATCCATTTGATATTGTTATCAGCAATATGATGCTTCATGAGTTAGTGCCTGTTCAAAACGAACTTGTCAAAAATATGAGACAAACAGGCGCATTAATTCTAAGCGGGTTTTATCGTTTTCAAAAAGAAAATATATTGCAGTGTTTTAGCGATCTTCAGCCTGTTTTGGAAATGACGCATGATGAATGGTGTGGCGTGGTCATGAAATATTCCTCATAACGTCAAAATCAGCGGTTATGGAGCTCTGTTATTACCCTTTCTTTTTGAGTGTCGGCCATAGTCTCAATACCTTTGCTATGTATTTTCATGTAGTTAGCTCGATTGCCAAAAGTTCGCTTTGCTCTAAGACTCTATCTGCCTCTATTCTCGCAAGACAGGCGGATAGCCATATTTCATCAATACTTTTTTAACCAGGAACCGCAATTTTGCTTTTACATCGGCTCTCTTGTCCCAATCAACGGTTGCATTTTTTCGGATTATATCCACAATTAAATGGATCAGTTCTTTCATTTTATGATCTTCCAGATATTGCGTGGAGCTATTTTGAGAAAGGAAAGGATAGAATAAAATGCATATTCCTGTGGTGTTAAGCCTAATTCTTCTGCTTTGTGATCCTCCAGCTTCATCTCTCTGGCAATTTCAGAAAGTTCTTTAATGACTTGAGCCGTATCAATTTGGTTGTTGTGATACCGCTTAATCGTATTAATCAACATTTCAGAAAACTTTTTGCTTTGTATTATATTTTTTCTTTTTCTGATTCTCATTTCTTCGTTTAATAATTTCTTGAGTAATTCAAAGGCAAGATTTTGATGCTCCATATTTTTAACTTCGAGCAAAAACTCTTCCGACAAAATGTCAAGAGAAGGGCTACTTACGCCTGCCGCTTCAAAAATATCCACAACACCATCACTGCTGAGTGCATCATCAACAATTTGACGAATTGCTGCTTGACCACCTCGAATTTGGCATTCATGGCACTGATGATTTCAGCTATATCTGGTGCGATATTTCCTTAACCACCACTGGCGGTATAATCCTTCATGGCAGAACGTAAATCTTGTCCGATACCGATATAATCCACGATCAAGCCACCGGGTTTATCTTTATAAACTCGATTGACTCTGGCAATAGCCTGCATCAATGCTGCACCTTGCATTTTTTTGTCGATATACAGCGTATGTAAAGGTGGTGCGTCAAACCCAGTCAACCACATGGACTGCACAATCACCAGTTTTAATTCATCATAGCTGTCTTTGAGCCTGACTGCTAAAAATTGACGATCTTTTTTATTCGTATGGTGTGGCTGAAAACTTCCTGGATCATCCGATGAACTGGTCATCACCACCTTGATTGTCCCTTTATCCAAATCATCATGATGCCAGCTGGGTTTGATCCTGGTAATCTGTTCATATAAATCCACTGCAATCTGGCGGGTCATACAGGCAATCATTCCCTTGCCTTCAAAAACCGCCTGCCGTGCTTCAAAATGGCTGACAATATCCTGAGCAATATCTTTCAAACGGTTGGGATGTCCAATAATGGCATTAATCTGGGCATTTTTCTTCTTGGCTTTTTCCAGTTGTTCTTCTGTTGCCCCTTCGATTGTTTCAACCAACTCATCTATTTTATCGCTGACTTCCTTATTGAATTTAATTTTAACCAGTCGGCTTTCATAACTCAGCCGCACGGTCGCTCCATCTTCCACTGCCTGGACAACATCATATATGTCAATATAGTTGCCAAAAACCTTTTGCGTATCTCTGTCTTCACGCTCAATCGGGGTCCCGGTAAATCCTATAAACGAAGCATTGGGCAACGCATCTCTTAAATGTTTGGCATTGCCATATTTGATATTACCCTCTTTATCGATCCTGCCAGTAAAACCATATTGGCTACGGTGCGCTTCATCCGCTACCACCACAATATTGACTCGCTGAGATAAAGTATCAAAAATGCCGTTGCCATCTTCAGGGTAAAATTTTTGGATGGTGGTAAATACAATACCTCCACCTGTCACCTGTAATAATTCTTTTAAGTTTTCCCGGCTGGTTGCCTGAACCGGCTTTTGTCGTAATAGTGAAGCGCAATTGCCAAAGGTGGAAAAAAGCTGATCATCCAGATCATTTCTATCGGTCAATATAAATACTCCACGGTTACCCCATCTGTGAGCATCTGGTGAAATTTTTCATTATTGGTCATAATGTCATTTGAGCCAAGATGCATGACATGCCGGAAGGCTTCGACACGGGCGGATTCAGGCAAATCAGGGTTCAGGCGTTTGAGTGATGCTTTAAATTGTTTTTCCAGGACCACACAGTCAAAAGTATCTCTCTCAAGTTCTGTGCCGTGAAAATAAGTGTAACCCTTTGTTTTAAGCAGCTCGATCAGGTTTTGTTCTATGGCATCTTCGTTTAAAGCAATCATTTACATCATCCATGATTCCGCATTATATTCTGCCTGTTGTTCCATAACGACATTACCCTTGCCGCCATTTAATTTATCATTTTCCCATTTTATTGGATTTTCAACAACATATTTGGAAATACGATGCAATTCATTTTCGTTACGGACAATATGTTCCCAATAATTTCGTTGCCAAATTCGTTTGTCAAATTTTGGCAGGACACCGTTTTTCACCATTTTTATATATTTAATGGTTGTGTGCCGTTTAAACGATTGCGCCACCCGTGAAATCGTTCCCATCGCCATATCCGCGGCCATATCCGACCCCCGTGAAATCGTTCCCATCGCCATATCCGCGGCCATATCCGACCCCCGCGAAATCGTTCCCATCGCCATA
>PEAL01000487.1 GCA_002753725.1 Deltaproteobacteria bacterium | reverse complement strand
ATTTTATATATTGACGATTGAATAAATGTATTGTTAATGTCTGCCGAAAAAATGATTTTCGTATATGTGGTGGATGGGTTGCCATCACCAAGTGTTTTATGACTGTCTGAAGGAAGACCTCAGATAATTTTATTATAAACATCAATAAGGTTTCGAATCATGAAAGTCGTTATTACAGGTGCATTGGGACATATCGGATCAATGTTGCTTCGTGAATTTCCTAAATATTTCCCAGGTGCTGATATTATTATGATTGATAATCTGTTAGCCCGTCGGTATTGTTCATTGTTTGATTTATCAGATTACTGCAATTATCAATTTATTGAGGGGGATGTTACTGTTCTGGATCTCAATAATGCTGTTATCGATGCAGATGTTGTTGTTCATCTGGCGACGATCACGAGCGCTGCAAATAACTATCATATTCGGGAAAAGGTCGCCCTTGCCAATTTTTCATCAACCCAAATCATGTCAAGACTGTGTCATAAATACAATGTCCCCATCATTATTGTATCTTCAACAAGTGTCTATGGTTCTCAGTCGGGTGTGATGGATGAAGAACGTTCCTTTGATAACCTGAAGCCTCAAAGCCCTTATGCTGAAAGCAAACTTAAAGAAGAAAAATTATTATTCAAGTATGGAGAACGCGGTTTAAAATTTTCTATCTGCCGATTTGGAACGGTTTGCGGTGTATCACCAGGAATGCGATTTCAGACCGCAGTGAATAAATTATGCTGGCAGGCTGTCATGGGACAACCCTTGACCATCTGGCGGACCGCACAATATCAAAAGCGTCCCTATCTAACGATTCGAGATGCTGTTGCTGCCATTATTCATATTGTTAAACAGCAATTGTTTGATGCCACCTTATATAATGTTCTCACTCAAAATATGACTGTCAATGATCTCATTACAATCATCAGCAAACATATTAATGATGTTGAAATTTCATATGTAGATTCTGAAATGATGAATCAGCTGTCCTATGAAGTTTCCAATGAGCGGTTTAAGAACACGGGCTTTAAATTTCGTGGAAATGTTGAAAAAAGTATTCAGGAAACCATTAAGGTGCTTTTGAATTCAGGAAAAAGGATTGTCAGTGTTAATCAGGTATAAATATTTTGTTAATTCGATGATTACTGGAGTCCCAAATCTTTAGATTTGGGCGTCACAGAAAGAACAACGCATTGAA
This sequence comes from Deltaproteobacteria bacterium, assembly GCA_002753725.1. GTDB lineage: Bacteria > Desulfobacterota > Desulfobacteria > Desulfobacterales > Magnetomoraceae > Magnetomorum. Next base: position 2,575 of record PEAL01000487.1, on the reverse strand, counting down.
AAGCTAAGAAAGTCCCAAAGCTAAAGCTTTGGGACTCCACCCAAGCAAGGGATTTCAAATAGGAAAGTTATTTAATTGTGGTTCCTAAGAAAGGGATTTTTAGGATCCTTATTGTTTATCTTTGTGCTGGCTTTGATGCACACGCCAATGAAAGTAAAGTTTTGGAATATAATGCTCACAGTGGGCAAGATGCTTCACAGAAAAATATCATTGACCATCTGTTTGATCAATCAAACAGATATCCATCCAATTATACAGGGACACAGGCCCATTTGCACGCCATGAAACGTCGCATTCGGTGGATCGGTTTGGCTTTTGGTTTATGTCTTTTGATTATTTTTGTGAAAGCTTTTTATACACAGGTGTATAAAAAAGAATGGCTTTCCAATGAAGCATCAAAACAATATATTGAATATTTCAGATCTCCAGCCAAGCGCGGGATTATTTATGATCGCCAGTTACGTGAGATGGCTGTAACCATTGACAGCCCTTCTGTATTTGCGCATCCATCACAAATACAAAATAAAAAACAAACCGCTCAAAAAATTGCTCAACACTTAAAACAGTCAACACAAACCATTCTTCAAAAGCTATCCAGTGATAAAGGGTTTGTCTGGCTTAAACGGCTGATTGATCCCAGACAATCCAGCGCCATAGAGAAACTAAAAATACCCGGGATCAATGTTGTATTAGAACCTGGAAGAGCTTATCCAAATAAATCCCTTGCATCTCAAATCATTGGATTTACAGGTATTGATGGTAATGGCCTGGAAGGGCTCGAATATTATTATAACAGCACGCTCGCTGGAAAACAGTTTATTACAGAAACCAAAAAAGATGCTTTTGGCCGGGGCTTTTTGCCGACGGATGGATCGGTTCATAAAAGTGTCGGGCAACATATTGTTTTAACGCTTGACCAGAAAATTCAATATTTTTGTGAAACGATTTTAGGAGAGACTGTCGCTGAATATGAGGCAAAATCAGCCTATGCTATTGTCATGAGACCTGATTCCGGTAAAATTCTTGCTATGGCGCATTATCCTTCATTTAATCCCAATATTTTCAATACATTTAATGCATCGCGCTGGCGAAATAAAGCCGTTACAGATACTTTTGAACCAGGTTCAACCATGAAAATTTTTCTGGCCGCCGCTGCTTTGGAGTCAAAAAAATGTGACCCCAACAGTATTTTTTTCTGTGAAAATGGCGCTTACACGATTGGTAACAAAACCATTCATGACTCACATCCTTATAGTTGGCTGTCTCTTCAACAGATCATACAGCATTCAAGCAATATTGGAGCCGTAAAGATTGGTGAACTACTGGGGGCAAAATATATGTATCAGATGCTAAAAGCTTTTGGTTTTGCCACTAAAACAGATATCGACTGTCCTGCAGAAGCAAACGGCAGTTTAATGACCGATGACTTATGGACGCCCCTTGATCAGGGTGCTATTTGTTTTGGGCATGGTATTTCTGTTTCTGCCATTCAATTGGTGACAGCGGTCTGTGCCATTGCAAACGGTGGCAATTTAATGAAACCTTATTTTGTAAAAAAAATATTAAGCGCAGATGGAAAAATCATTCATGAAAGAGCCCCTCAAGTTGTCCGGCGGGTCATCTCCCAAAAAACAGCCGATCAGATCCGCAGGATTATGCAGACTGTTGTATCATCAGAAGGAACCGGCAAAAAAGCGGCATTGGATAGCTATAATGTTTGCGGAAAAACCGGTACTTCCAGAAAACTTAAATCAGATGGCACCTATGCCCGAAATTTATATATTGCGTCTTTTTTGGGGTTTGTTCCGGCCAATAAGCCTGAAATTGCAATTTTGGTGGTGGTTGATGAACCAGGAAAAGGGTACTATGGGGGGCAGGTGGCTGCTCCAGCCTTTAAGCGGATTGCATATAAAACACTTCAATATCTGAGTATTTCAAATGAAGGCAAATAAGCATCACATCGTTTAAATGTATTATAACGTCATTTTCAACAAGGCAATTTTAATAAATTTTTCAAACAAGTCATGTTCTGGTTTATTGAAACAAATGCCAACCCCATCCTTTACGTTTCTTACGGCAATACCTTCTGTTTTCAAAGATATACGATGATCATCTTCTGATGGAAATATTTCAATGGTCAGGTCTTCATTGAGTTGCAGCTTTTTGGATGATTTAAAAAGCATGCCATTAATACTTAAATCATCAATAACCCCATCAAAGCTTTCATTCTTATTTGAAACGGTTGCGCGTACCGATACTGCTAATTCTATTCTTGTGTATTGACGTTTTTCCATGAGTTCTCCTTGTTCTCTTCTTCTAAGTAACTAAAAATTCGAACTAAATAAAATCAATAGGTTATGGTTTTAGTTGCTGTTAGGATTGGCCCTGATTTTTTCAGGGGGAACGCTTATAACTGATTACTGAAAAGCGCCGCTCACAATTGATTCATACTGTTTTAAATTCGAAGTGCGTTGAATTTTTTTTAGCAGCTTGCGACCTTTTTCAAGCCCTTGAGATATATACTGCCAATGCCCCTTCATTTTCCCCAGCACATGCCCCTATCCCATGGTTGCCA
>PEAL01000486.1 GCA_002753725.1 Deltaproteobacteria bacterium | reverse complement strand
GGGATCAAACGGAATCAATATTGGTGCTATGCACGTGGGGCAAGCGATGGATGGCAACCGAAATGTAATATTTATTGTTACGGACACACCTGTTTCCAATGCTGTTTAAAAAAAATTCAGTTCCTGATGAATAACGAACAATCAGTGGGCAAAGCAAGATTTGCCCACTGAGCTTTACGATTATAACGCTACCGTCATTGCTGACGTAATGAGTGGTAATGATAAAATTTCTTTCTGAACAGCTTGGGAAACAGGTGTGTCCGTAACAATAAATATTACATTTCGGTTGCCATCCATCGCTTGCCCCACGTGCATAGCACCAATATTGATTCCGTTTGATCCCAAAACCACACCCACACTGCCAATGGCACCAGGCTTGTCCTCATTGGTAATGATCAATAAGTTGCCTTCAGGTGTCAGCTCTACTCTAAAATTGTTAATTTGAACAAGTTTTGGATCTTTTTTACCAAACAAGGTTCCTGAAACAATATTCTCTTTACCACCGGAGATCACTTTCATTTTGATCAGATTGGTATAATCTTCTGAATATTCATTTTTGGTTACTGTTACCTTGATTCCTCGTTCTTGAGCAATGGATTGAGCGTTGACAAAATTAACAGCATATTGGACAACCGGTTCGAGTAATCCTTTGAGAGCTGCTGTTGTTACCGGTGATGTGTCCATGCCTTTGAAATTACCAATATATTCAATATTAACCTCAGTCACAGGAGCAGCAGTCAATTGTGCTTGAAGTGCTCCCATCCGGTCAGCCAGTCTTAGGAATGGTCCCAGAACATCCAATAGATCACCACTGACATTGGGTACATTCACAGCATTTCGGATGGTTCCATTTTTTAAGTAATCAATGATCTGATCAGCAACATCTGATGCCACATTGGATTGGGCTTCTTTGGTCGATGCTCCTAAATGTGGGGTGCAGATGACAGTGTTCAGTTCAATCAATGGCGTTTTTCCTGGTGGTTCAGTTTCAAAAACATCAAGGGCTGCGCCGGCAACTTTTCCAGATGTCAATGCATTATAAAGATCGGATTCTTTAACAATTCCACCACGGGCACAATTGATCAGCATGACACCATCTTTCATTTGATCAAAGGCCTGTTTGTTGATAAGTCCGATGGTTTCTTTGAGTTTTGGAACATGTATTGTAATATAATCCGATCGCCTGTACAATTCTTCCAGTGAAACACTTTCATATCCAAATTTTTGAATTTGTTCAGGTGTTACATGGGGATCATATACAATAATTTGCATTTTTAATCCTTTGGCTCTATCTGCAACAATAGAACCAATTTTTCCCATACCGATCAGTCCAAGAACTTTGTTGAACACTTCACGCCCTTGAAGTAATTTTTTATCCCATCGGCCTTCTTTTAAAGACATGGTTCCTTGTGGAATATTTCGAGTCAGCGCAAGCATCATGGATATCGCATGTTCAGCCGTTGTCACCACGTTTCCCAGTGGTGTGTTCATGACAATAATTCCCTTGCGGGTCGCCGTAGGGATGTCAACATTATCCAGACCAATACCTGCCCGACCAACGACTTTCAACCGTTCGGCCGCTTCGAGTAAATCACTGGTGACTTTGGTTGCGCTCCGAATAACTAGAGCATCATAATCTTTTATGATAGCCTTGAGTTCATCTGGCGTCAGACCCGTTTTGACATCAACGGAAATACCCTCTTCCGCTTCAAACATCTGGATGCCAACATCTCCCAATTTATCACTAACCAATACTTTCATTGTTAAATTTTCCCTTCGATATTTTTTTGGTATCCTTATATGTGTCAGTTTACAAGGATTCCTCTCAACAAAATGTAAACTTTTTTTTGATGATTAATAAGGATACTTTTTTTTATTCATTTATGGGAAATTCTCCCATATGTTCTTCCCAGTAGTCACGCAATCGATTTTTTTCATCGGTTGGCGCTTGCCAATAAGATAGTTTGAAATTATTAATGCGATATTGAACTTCTTCATCTAAGTTTAAACGTTTTAATGCCAGAATGCTTTTAATCGTATATTTTCCGGAAGCTTCAAACTGACCTTTCAACCCTTTTAAGATACCTCTCTCAAACAGTAACTCGGAAAAGGATGCTTCATCTTCATCACTCAGTGTTTCATAAATAGATTGAGATATTTGATACAGTTCGTCTGCGCGGGTGTAGTTTCCTTGGTCCTGAGCCATTTTTCCAATATTTCTGTACAATAGTGCGAGATCATTCATATTATTAGTATCTTTAATTATTCCGAATGTTTTCGCATACCATTTTTCAGCTGTTTTAAAATCCCGTTGAGCGTGTGCGGCCTGTGCGGTATTTTGATAAATGGTCGCAAGATTTTGATCCAAACCCAGTTTTTCATAAATTTTTCTTGCCTTATGAAACCAATTTTCTGAAGTATCAAAATTTCGTCTATCATTGGCAATAATTCCCAGTTGTTGATATATGGTTGCTGTACGGTATTCATCACCATAGAATTTAAAGGTATCGATTGCTTTTTGATACCATTTTTCTGCACGGTTGAGATCCTTTTGTTCATAGCCAATACGTGCCAAGTGTAGAGAAATATCTGCTGCTTCGTAGGAGAAATCGGATTTATTGAATATTTTCAAAGCTTTTTTCAGCCATCGTTGAGCAATGTCACTATCTCCGGTTTGGTGAGCAATCCGTCCCAGTTGATGGTATACACTGGCAGATTCATATTCTCTGTTAGCGTTTTCAAAAATAGTGAGTGCTTTTTGAAGATAAATTTGTGCTTTTTCATATTGTCCTTGATCATCGGCGATATGTGCCAGTTGAAACAATGTGATACCTTGCATTTGAAGGTCATTCAGGGCTTGATGGATGCCAACCAGTTCTATGAAACATCGCTCCGCTTTGGCGTAATTACGATTGAGTCGAGCGAATGCAGCGATAATTTGCAGCAAAATTCCTGAATGATCATACATCTGATGGTTGCAGGCTTCCTCGTAGGCCTGATGAAATGTTGCATTATTGAAATGATACCAGAGTTGTTTGCCAAAATTATCCATTGTTTTCAGATTTGATGCCAGGCGAGCAACCACATGCACAAAAGCACCTGCCCAGTCATTTTTTACATTCTGAGGTTCGCAATTCATTGCAATACGTCGTGAATATTCAGTAAACAAGGGCATAATCTGATAGTTTTCTGTCCCGGGAATATATTTTGCAATCAGATGGTTATGTTCAAGAAAAGTGATGAGATCCTTCACCATACCCCTAATCATTTCATTTGAAAAGAATCCAACGACAGATGTATGATATATATTGATCACAGCATACAGCAAGTCCAACTCAATACTGCCCTCATAAAAAGTCAGGGATGGAACCATACGTGTCAGATGATAGGGAAGTTCTGAAATAATTAAATGAATCAATGTCATCTGGTGAGTCATATAATCAGCAGATGTCAAATCACCAATTTGTATGACAGTATGCCTGTAATAATGATATTTTGCGATGAGTAATTCGGGAGATTGGTATAACAGCCGAGAATAAAGAATTTTCATGGACAATGGATGGCCTCCAGCAATTGTAATTAAACGCATCATGTCTTTTTGTTTTAAATCCACATGAATATCATGAAAATTCAAAATAGTCTTTGTCAGCGTGTGGCTGGCTTTTTTATCCAGGGGATTGATGGGTAAACAGGTATAATAATCAGCAGACTGATCAAAATCAATATCTTCATCTTCATCAGCACTGATTAGTAAAAATTTAGAACTTCCATCCTGAATTTTTGTAAAAAGGGATTTCATT
>PEAL01000485.1 GCA_002753725.1 Deltaproteobacteria bacterium | reverse complement strand
ATTAATTGTTTGAAAAAAATATTCGAAACTCATTTCATAATAATTTCAATACCAAAGAAAAAAACAAACCTATACTATCTTCGCAGTTTTGAGTGTCCTTTAAAAATAAACTTAAAAATCAATCCATTATGGATTAATCCCTTAATTTTAAACCGTCCAGTAATTTTACTCAGGAGAAATCAAATGATGCATCACAAATTCAATCCATTTCTTGCAGGGCTTTTCATATGGATGATCGTTGTTTCGGCCCATGCTGAGAGATTAACCCTTTCCCAGAAAAGTGGAAAATTACAGGATACACTCTGTGTTCAATTATCTGTGGATACAGCGGTTGATTCTGTATATGGTGCTGTATTTTCATTAGATTATGATCCAGCAATTGTTTTAACCCGTATTGAAAGCCATTACTTTGACACCTTTGATGCACAATTGGCCAAAACCTATGGTAACGACTATACAGATAATCTCACTGCCTATGGCCAGTCGTTTGTTTCTGAAACTGATATTCAGTCTGGAGAAACATTTGTGGCGGCTGCCCGATGTGCGCCAACACAAATCACCAATGTTTTGTTTCAGTTTTGTTTTCAATTAAAAGATGGAGCGACTGCTGACAGTTATCCCATTTATGTAAAACCAGTGCCGCAAAGCAATGCTGATCATACGATCAATTTAGAGGTTGCCCCGCATCCCATATTGACGGGTTTGGATAGCTCTTATCCATATACCAGCAATTTGGCCTATCCGGTTATACTGGATGGTTCATCTGATACTGCCGGACATGCATTGCAAACAATTCATGGGATGGTGACGTTCAGTACAGGTGACGACCCTGTTGATCCTCCCACCTATATCAATGCTGTCGTTGGACAAATTACCAGCGGTCTTCTGGGAAAAACAGAAGGTGTTGCCAATGCAAGCGTTAAACTTTTGGAAACCGGACAAACGGTTCAATCGGATGCCAATGGATTTTATACGTTCACCAATGTTCCTGAAGGAAATTATACCATCGAAGCCGGGACATCTTTTCTGAATAAAAGTCAGTTTCAAGCAATTTTGTCCCAGGCAAATGCTGTTATTTCAACATTTCAACTCAATCAATGGAATCTTGATGGCTTTTTCTCTGCATCAGAACTTCAGGATGCTGTCTCACAGGCTGTTGCAGAAAAGCAAAGTATTATTAATAATATGTTTTCTCTGAATGATCTTAATCAGGCCGTTCAACAAGCTGTTTCAGAAAAAGAGCAAGTAATCGCTCGCATGCATCTGGATGTTGATTGTAATGGAAAGGCTGACGCATTGACAGATGGTCTAATGATTATGAGATATCTGTTTGGTATGACACAAGGCGAAAGTCTGCTGGAAAATGCCGTTGATTCGGTGAATGGAATGTGTACAAGCGAATCAGAAATTATTGAAAATATTCAGCGAATTTTGCCGGGAATGATGGGGAAATAGTGGCTATAATACAATATTAATAGCCAGGATATACTTTTTGATCCTTACGAACTTACGAACTGGAGATTAAAAAAATGAAACAACAAAAATTTCAATGGTACGGGTCTGTTTTGATTTGTCTGTGTATAATGATGATGCTGTCATTTACAGATCTGTTTGGTCTGGATATCAGAACAGATCAAAAAACTGGCATTGAAGATGCGATCCTGCTGCTCAGGCAAATCATTCCCAGAGTAGAAACAGGTCGTGTCAGCGGTTTGATTTATGATCAGACACTGGAAACACCTATGGCTGATGTGACAGTTTCCATGACAGTTGGTAATGAAACGTATCAAACACAATCTGGAAACGATGGCGCCTTTGTTTTAAAAACAGGACCTGTTGATCGCAGTATCGGATACAATTTGATTTTTTCAAAAGATCAGAAGGTTGCCAATCGGTCGATTGTATTTATCTTGCCGACCTTGAGAATTGATGTTGGCCAGGTGATCCTTTATCCGGAAACTCAAACCACCTGTCAGGTGACGGGTCAGGTATTGGATGATTTTTCAAATGCCCCTTTGATGGGTGCTGAAGTGTCTTTTTTCAATTCACAAGGTCAAACCATTACCGCACAAACGGATGTCTCTGGTGAGTTTGTTATCTCAGATGCTTTTTTTCAATCAAACAGTACGTATGCATTTTCCATTGTAAAATCTCAGTATTTACCGCAATATGCCAGTGTCACCATCACCGGCGAAACCAATAGCATTGACCAGAATCCTGTCCATTTGTTTTTAAGTTATGGGGCAGTCTACGGTGTTATTATGGATGATGAAACCGGAAATCCACTGGCTTATGCGGCCATTTCTGTAAAAGACAGCCAGAATAACACTATCTGCGGCAACACAGATGAACAAGGACGATTTCGCTTGACCAGCCCTTATTTTTATCTGGGGCAAACCTACTCTGTCGCAGTATCGAAAGATAATTACGCCTCTCAAAGTCTGAGTGTGACATTATCTTTACCGGGAGATAATGTGGTTTCCGATGGCCCGGTATCATTGAAAATAGGTGCGCAAATATCAGGTAAGGTAATATCCCCGGATGCGGTTCCCATTGAAGGCGTTCAAGTGAATGCATTGGATGAAGCAGGATCTAATTTTTCTGTACAAACAGATGCTGATGGTCTGTTTACACTAACCAATATGGATCTGCGTAAATCTTCAACATATACGCTGACCTTAACGCACGAACATTATGAAACTATCAGCGTACAAACAACCGCTATCGTTCAAGGCTCCAATGATATTGGAACCGTTACAATGGTTCCTAAAAATACATCCAGTGGCACACATACTATCACTGGTCGCGTGGTGAACAGCTGGGATACTACACAGGGCTTGGCAGCCAGTGTGGTCATCAAAGATCATGATAATATCGACCGAACAGCTACATGTAATGCACAGACTGGAAATTTTGAAGTTGCTGGAACGTTCATCCCCCATTTAGATTATGCCATTCATGTCAGCCTGGCAAACTATACCGGTGAACAAGATATCAATCGTGCTCAAAAAATTGTGACCATATCAGAAGATGACTCTCAAGATGTGGGAATCATTCAACTGTATCCCAAAGGGATTTATTTTAAAATTGATAACCAGGCTTATGGTTATCAAACAGATCTCAAACAAAGCTGGGAGAAATTTCTTACTGAAAAAATCGGTTTTACGCTGGCTGCCAGAAGTACAGACGACCTTGACACCGCGTCATCAATTTACCTGCATACCGATGATTCCATTCAAATTCCTCAAGTTCCTGGTGGAGTACAATCCTCATACATAGCCATCAATGGTGCATCCAAAACAGCGGCCATTGTATCCGGAACCATCAACGATCCCCGAACTCATTCCGAAGCTGGTCCCCGAAATCGTCCTGCGACCCTGCCATCACTGAAAATGAGTAATTCCGTGATGCATCATTTTTATATCTCTGATGCCGGAACATTTACCATTGAAACCAGTGGTGAAATTGCATCTTATGTAAGACTGACATTGTATCATGGATCAGGATCAGTAATACAAACGGTCAGCAATTCTTCCAATGCCAACGCGAATATCAGCCAGCAATCATTACAGCCAGGCTGGTATTTTGTTCAGGTTACAGGAATTAATGATACGATCTATGGCATTTATGATATTCATATCCAGGGAACAGCTCAATCGTCCGGAAAAACAGGGGTCTGGCTGGCTGATGATATCATTCTGTCCTGGTATAATACTGCCGATCAAAGCATTTACATTGCTGGTGATAATGAATCCGGTTCCACTGGAACCATCAATATAACTCACATGGGCGGTGTCGGCGCCATTGCACGAG